>CAVIPV010000099.1:0-4662 GCA_963644495.1 Prevotella sp.
AAATGGTACATTCTTCGTATCCCAGGCAGTATTAAGACATATGGTAGATAAGGGGATCAAGGGTGTTGTAGTAAATACCAGCTCCGTAGCATCCTTGATCGTTTCTCCAAATACCGGTGCTTACTCCGCAAGTAAGGGCGGCGTTACCATGTTCACCAAATTTGCAGCTCTGGAAATGGCAAAATACGGCATCCGCGTTTGTGCCTTCGGACCTGGAACCCATGCAACCAGACTGACAGAGGGAACCAGATTAAATCCTGAAAGATGTGAAATGTTCTTAAGAAACATTCCTATGGGACGTTTTGGTGAGCCGGATGAGGCAACTTCCGTAGCATTATTCTTAGGTTCAGATGAAGCTTCCTACTGTACAGGTCAGACCTGGATCGAAGACGGCGGAAACAGCTTATTCTAATTTTAATTAAATTAAAAATAAGGAAACAGGAGTTGAGAGAATGGATTGGCGCGAAAAATATAAAGATAAAATGACCACAGCAGCAGAGGCAGTCAGCCATGTTAAATCTGGAGAAAAGATCATTTTCGCTGACTGGATCGGAGAACCTCCTGCACTGGTAGACGCACTGGTTGCACGTTACAAAGAACTGGAAAATGTTACCATTATCCACGGCATGAGCCCGGGACCAAATGAATACCTGGAAGAGAAATACGAAGGACATTTCCACCATATTTCCCTGTTCATCGGACCAAAGTCAAGAGCTGCTTATCACGCAGGCAGAGTGGATTATCTGGGTGGGACCAACTTCCACAACTGGCCGGATATGTTTGAAAAAAATCCTGACTTAAATCCACACTGGGCATTTATCCAGGTAACACCGCCAAATGAAGATGGCATGTGCAGCTTCGGAAATACCTGCTGCTTTACAGAACCGGCAGCAAGAACTGCAGACCGCATCATTGCCCAGGTCAAT
This sequence comes from Prevotella sp., assembly GCA_963644495.1. Classification (GTDB taxonomy): domain Bacteria; phylum Bacillota; class Clostridia; order Lachnospirales; family Lachnospiraceae; genus Enterocloster. The sequence continues at coordinate 927 of CAVIPV010000099.1, forward strand.
CCAGACTTACCTTTCGTAGAAGGAAGAATGTTTGAGCTGGCAAAGGCAGATTACATTGTAGAGCAGGTGGCGCCTTTATACATCATTGGCAGAGCAGAGCCGAGTGAAAAGATCCAGAAGATCGCAGATTACTGTGCAAGCCTGGTAGAAGACGGCGCAACCATCCAGTTAGGTATCGGAATGCTTCCAGACGCTATTGCCCGCAACCTGATGGACAAAAAGGATCTGGGTGTTCACTCTGAAACACTGACAGAAGCCATGATGGAGCTGGTAAAAGCAGGTGTTATCACCAATAAGAAAAAGACCATTAATCCTGGTATCTGTATTGGCGCACAGGCAGCAGGAAGCGAAGAATTCTATAAATTCATCGACCACAACCCAATGTTCCAGATGCAGCCGGTTGATTATGTAAATGATCCTTATGTGATCGGTCAGAACTACAAGCAGACTTCCATTAACGGATGCCTGGAAGTAGATCTTCAGGGACAGGTCAATTCGGAAACTGTAAACGGAAGACAGTACAGCGGTATTGGCGGCCAGTTAGACCATGTGCGGGGTGCACAGATCAGTGAAGGCGGAAAATCCATTATCGCACTGAATTCTACAGCAAAGAATGACACCATTTCCAAGATCGTGCCATATTTCCATCCAGGAAATATCACAACAGTGCCAAGATATGATGTAGACTATATTGTAACAGAATATGGTATTGCTCCACTGCGTTATAAGACCGTAAGACAGAGAGCAGAAAACCTGATCGCCATTGCTCATCCGAAATTCAGGGATGAACTTCTTGCAAAAGCAAAAGAAATGGGTCTGATCCCTCTGAAAGGTTAAAGGCTTATGGAAATAAAAAAGCAAAAAAACCGCTGGATCATGCTTTTTTGTATCTGCTGCAACACCTTTTGTTTCGGAGGCGTATATGCATGGAGTGCATTTTCCGGTGAACTGGCAAATTACATGGGCTGGGACTACAGCAAGGTAACAGTAGCCTATTCTATCATGCTCATGTGCGTAGCTTTAATGGGTCTGGTAGGCGGAATGCTGCTGCAGCGTTTCGGGGCCAGAAAGCTGATGATCGCAGCCGGCATCATGTGGGGACTTGGCTGGTTCGTAACAGGAATGGCAGGAAGTGTCATTATGCTGTACGCAAGCTTTGGCATCCTTGCAGGCTGCGCTTCCGGATTTGGCTATAATCCAGGTGTTGTAACAGCGGTCAGCTGGTTTCCAGATAAAAAAGGTTTTGCTTCCGGAATGGCAGTGGGAACCTGTGGAATGGCGTCTCTGATCGTTGCTCCCTTGGCGAATTTCCTTCTGACACGGTTTAATGTAATGACCGCGTTTCGCCTGGTAGGCGGAATGTTCTTAGTTGTCTCACTGGCAACATCCTGGTACATAGAGGGTCCGCCGGCAGGCTGGAAACCGGAAGGATATACACCAGCCACAGCCCAGGCTGCAAGTGAAGGAAAAACATGGCGGGAGATGTTAAAGGATCCCAGATGTTATCTTTTATGGGCAACACTTTTATGTGCTTCTGTAGCAGGCCTGATGCTCATTGGCCACGCCTCCAGGATCGGACAGGAAGTGGCAGGCATCACAGCAGCACAGGCAGCACTTTTAGTAGGTATCATGGCAGTTGCCAACTTTGTTGGACGACTGGCTCTTGGTTCCCTTTCTGATGTTCTTGGGCGTCATAAAGTAGTAATTGGGGTCATGCTTTTATGTGCCCTGGACATGGTATTTTTATCCAGTGTATCCACTTTCCCGGCTTTTGTGGCAGCCATCGTTATCACAGGCGTATGCTTCGGTGGAACCTTAGCTACCTTCTCAGCCTTAAGTTCTGATACATTTGGAGCAAAATACAACGGTATTAATTACAGTATTATTTTTACCGGATACGGCATTGCTTCTATTGTAGGTCCTAATGTGGCAACTGCTATCAAGTCATCTACAGGAAGCTATTCCGGCGCATTTATCTTTGCTGCAGTGTGCAGCATTCTGGCTGCGGCATTATGTTTTGCCGCAAAACAGTTGAACAAAAAAATGGGGTAGATATTTCTCTTATAGGAGGAAATACGTATGTTAAGTGTATTGGCAATCATCGTTCCATTGATCGTGCTGGTTATCATGATCTGGAAAAAGGTTAATATCGCGGTTTCAGCGATCATCTGTACTGGTTTAATGGCACTGATGTCAGGCTTAAATATTTATGACTGTCTGACAAACGATTACATGGAAGCATTTGTAGGCTACATTAAGAATTACTGGCCACTGATCTTCTTAGGCGCAAGCTTTGGTAAGGCCATGCAGTTAGGCGGCGGCGCAGAAGACCTGGCAAATCTGCTGACTTCCAAACTGGGAACAAAATATACCATTGCGGTTTTATGTGTTACCACACTGATCTTAAGCTACGGCGGTGTATCCTGTTACGTTATCGTATTCGTTATGTACCCGATCGCGTTAAATATGTTTAAGAAGGCAGATCTTCCAAGACATCTGATCCCGGCGATCGTAGCAGCAGGTTCCTTTACAGCTGTAAACTTAGGACCGGGTTCCCCTTCTGTTGTAAATAATATCCCTGTAAAGTATCTGGGAACCTCCGCAACCGTTCTTCCTGTATATTCCGCAATTATCGCTGGTTCCTTCTTCTTATTAGCAATGTTCTACTGCTTATGGCAGGAAAAAGTTGCACGTAAGAAAGGCGAGCACTTCAGCGCAGACGCAGCAACCTTAAAGATGATGGCAGAATATGAGCAAAAAGAGCATGGAAACGGCGCCATCGCCTTTATTCCTCTGGCACTGGTAGTTATTCCTCTGTTCTTTGGGGTAAACGTACTTTACACCCTGTTAATGGGCTGGGTTTCTATTGCTATCCTTTACTGGAAGAAGATCGATAATAAGATCGAGATCCTTAACTGTGGCGTCAGCGACGCTATGGGTGCGATCGTAGCAACTTCTGCAGTTGTTGGTTTCGGTGGTGTTGCAAAACTGACAGCAGGCTATACCACACTTGTAAATGTGGCAACCAGCATGGGCGGTTCTCCACTGATCTCCTTCTCACTTGGTACTGCACTGTTATCTGGCGCATGCGGTTCCGGTTCCGGCGGTCTGACACTGGCTCTGGAAACACTGGCTCCAAGATATCTGCAGATGGGCGTAAATCCTGGCGTTCTTCACAAAATCGCATCTGCAGCCTGCATTACACTGGACTCTCTGCCACACAACGGCGTTATGGTTACTGTGCTTGCATGCTGTGGTCTGACTCATAAAGAAGGTTACAGACATTTGTTTGCTATTACAGTAGTAGGTTCTATTATCATCCTTATAGAGGCGATCGTTCTGGCAAGTATCATGTACCCCATTGGGTGATAGGAAAACAGACAGGAGATATATATGAAAGGATGCAGGGATGATCGGATAAAAGAGCTTGAGAAGCTATATCCTTTCTGGCAGGAAAAGACCATATGGGGCTTTTTTGAAGAGACAGCAGAGCGTTTCCCGGATCAGGACTTTATCGTAAGTCCCGGAGAGCGGTTCAGTTATAAAGAAACCAGAGAAAAAGTCCTTCAGGTGGCAAAAGGCCTGGCAGCCATAGGCGTAAAGCCTGGTGAACATGTGGCTATGCAGATCGAAAACTGTCCGGAGCAGGTATTTGTAGCTCTGGCAGTCAATGCCATAGGCGCAGTAAAGGTGCCGGTAAACATTTCCCTTTCTGCTAGGGAGCTGGGGTTTGTAC
>CAVIPV010000099.1:4703-11097 GCA_963644495.1 Prevotella sp.
TTTCCTTGCAGCAGGGGAAGCAGAGATCCTTTCCCTGCGAAGGGGATCTGAATATGCCCATGATCCGTCAGACATCATTTATACCTCAGGAAGCACAAAGGCACCAAAAGGTGTAGTACTTACACACGATATGCTGATGAGAAGTGCCTACGCCAGCTGCTTAAACAGAGGATTTGAGATGGGACGCCGTATTTTCATCCCCCTGCCTATGTTCCATGTATATGGATATGTAGAAGGGATGCTGGCAGCCATACTGGTGGGCGGAGCCGTATTATTCCGTCAGGGAAAATTTGCAGCAGAGCCTATTTTACAGTTTATGAAGGCTGAACATGCAAATGACATCTTAAGCGTTCCGGCGCAGATGATGTCACTGATCAGTTATCTGAAAGAAGAACCAATGGAACTTCCGGATCTTCACGCAGTGTACTGTTCCGCAGCGGTATGTCCTTCCTGGGTATGGCCGTCTATCCGGAAATATCTGGGTGTATCCGATGTGATCACAGGCTACGGAATGACAGAAGTATGCGGAGCGTCCATGCAGACAGCGCCGGATGACGGCGATGAGATCCTGGAAAGCAGAGTTGGAAAGCTGCTTCCCGGCGGATGCAGCGGGGAAAAGGCCTATGGCGGACATCAGATCGCTTACCGCGTAGTAGACCAGAAGACAGGAACCGACTGTAAACCAGGAGAGACCGGAGAACTTTGGTGTAAGGGAAGCGTAGTGATGAAATGCTACTTTAACCGGGAAGAAGCCAACAAACGGGTCTTTACAGAAGACGGCTGGTTCAAGACCGGAGACTGTGGATATTTTGATGAAAATGGATATCTTGTTTTAGCCGGTCGTGTAGATGATATGTATAAGATAAACGGGGAAAATGTATCTCCTAAGTTTTTGGAAGATGTGTTTGGAAACTGTCCCCAGATCAGCAGCGCAGCTGTTGTGGGAGTTCCAGATGAAAAACATGGTTATGTGGGAGCTGCGTTTATCCAGTTACATGAAGACACAAAGGAAAACCGGGAAAAAGTAGAAAACTACAGCAGAGAACACCTGGCTAAGTTCCAGGTTCCCAAATATTTCTTTTATTTAAATAGCGGGGACTGGCCCCGTACATCCACAGGAAAGGTACAGAAGTTCCGATTAAAGGAAATGGCTGAAAAATCAATAGAAACAATAAAATAAATTTGGAGGAGGTTTATTTTATGAGTAACAAGTATGGATTAACAGAGGATCAGTTAAGTATTCAGGAGATGGCGAAAAAATTTGCGGACGAAGTAGTTGCAGCAACTGTAACAAAACTGGACGCACGTCATGAATTCCCTATGGAAGAAGTAAAACAGTGCGCTGAAATGGGATTTTTAGGAATTTGCGTACCAGAAGAGTACGGCGGCGCAGGAATGGATCATTTAAGTGATGTTCTTGTTATGGAGCAGATCGCAAGACATTCTTCCTCTCTGGCATCTATTATTGATGCTCATGCATCTTTAGGAAGCACACCGATCTTACTGGCAGGTACAGATGAGCAGAAGAAGAAATTCCTTACTCCTGCTGCAACAGGCGAAGCATTATGCGCATTTGCGCTGACAGAGCCACAGTCCGGTTCAGATGCAGGCCAGATCCGCACCAAAGCTGTTTTAGAGGGCGATGAGTGGGTTATCAACGGAAGCAAGGCATTTATTACTAACAGTACTTATGCATCTACTTTCTTAGTAGCAGCAAAAACAGATATGGAAGCAAAGGGAAGCAGAGGTATTTCCGTATTTATCGTACCAGCTGATACTCCAGGTCTGGAAGTTGGAAAACCAGAGCAGAAGATGAGCAACAGAAGCTCCTATTCCTGCCCGCTGACCTTTACTGATGTACGTATTCCAAAAGAGAACCTGTTAGGTGAGTTAAACAGAGGCTTCCCACTGTTTATGAAGTGCGTAGACGATGGCCGTGTAGCGATCTCCGCAGTAGCAGTTGGTATGGCACAGGGCGTTTTAGAGCGTGCTGCTAAGTACTCCAAGGAAAGAGTTACTTTCGGAAAGCCGATCTGCGAAAACCAGGCGATCGCCTTCAAATTAGCAGAAATGGCAACAGAGATCGATGTAGCCCGTGCAATGCTTTACAACACAGCACGTATGAGCGACAACGGACTTCCATTCAGCAAAGAAGCAACTATGACAAAGATGTTCTGTTCTGAAATGTGCGTACGTGTATGCGATATGGGTCTTCAGATCATGGGCGGCTATGGCCTTTGCGATGAATACCAGGTAGAGCGTATGTACCGCGATGCAAAGCTTTTAACCATTGGTGAAGGAACTTCTGAGATCTGCCGTATGGTAGTTGGAAGATTTGTACTGAAAGAATATTAATTAATACGGAAAAATGGATCCAATATAGAAAACAGGAGGTTTTGATCATGAAGCGTTCTTATTTATATTTAAGTGAATTTCATGTAGGAGATAAATTTACCACTCTTTCCCGTACTGTTACAGAGACAGACGTAGTTCTGTTTGCAGGTATTACCGGCGATAACAACCCGATCCATACAGACAAGATCTATGCGGAAAGCCTTCCGTTTAAGAGCCGTATTGCTCACGGACTGTTAGGCGCAGGTATTGCTACTGGTTTATGGGGACGCATGGGACTGGTTGACGGTTCTGCTATTGCAGCTTTAAGCACAGAATGGAAATTCGTAGGAGCTATTAAGATCGGTGATACCATTCATTGTGAGATCGAAGTTCTGGAAACCAAGCGTTCTAAGTCAAAACCAGACAGAGGTATTTTAAATATCCAGTATTCCATTATTAATCAGGACGGCGCTGTATGCCAGGTAGGAAGCATGGCAACCATGTTGTATTGGGAAGAGCCAAAGGAGGAAAATGCATGAACATCTTAGTTTGTATTAAGCAGGTTCCGGATACCACAGAGATCAAGATCGATCCGGTAACAAATACACTGATCCGCGCAGGTGTTCCAAGTATCGTTAATCCATTTGATGCTTATGCATTAGAGATCGCAGCACGCATCAAGGATGTAACACCGGGAATCAAGATCATTCTCCTTTCCATGGGACCAAAACAGGCAGAGGCAGCTTTAAAAGAGTGCCTGGCAGTAGGGGGAGATAAGGCATATCTGGTAAGTGACAAAGCTTTCGGCGGTGCGGATACACTGGCTACCAGCTATACATTAAAGACAGCTATCGACAAGATCGAGACACTGGAAGGGAAATTTGATATCATCTTCTGCGGAAAACAGGCCATTGACGGCGATACCGCCCAGGTAGGACCTGAGATCGCAGAGCATATGGATTGCCCGCAGGTTACATATGCAGTTGAAGCAAAGGTAGAAAATGACGAAGTTCTGGTAAAACGTGAGACCGGAGACGGATATGAGGTTCTGGCAGCAAAGATGCCTTGTGTGATCACTGTTACAAAGCCAAGCTTCAGCCCGCGTTATCCAACTATTAAGTCAAAAATGGCAGCAAACAGAGCGACGATCAATACTTTAACTGCGGCAGATATCCCGGTAGATGCAGAGCGCATTGGCTTAAAGGGATCTCCTACCAAGGTTAAGAAGAGCTTTACTCCTCCTCAGAAGCAGGGCGGTGTTGTTGTAAAAGAAGACAGCCCGGAAGCTTCTGCACAGAAACTGTTTGAATTATTAAATTCTGCACATATCGTATAAGGAGGGAGGAAGAACATGGAGGCTTTAAGCAAAGATTTATGGGTATTTATTGAGACCGATGAAGAAGGAAAGGCCAGAAATGTAGGCCTGGAGTTGTTAAATCCGGGACGCAGACTGGCAGACGCACAGGGCGGTGCTCTTGTGGCAGTTGTGATCGGTTATAAGACAGAACCTGCTGTAAAAGAAGCAGCAGCTTACGGCGCAGATAAGATCATTGTAGTAGACGGGGAAGAATACCAGCATTACACCACAGACGCATATGCAGATGCTATGTATGCCCTGGTAACAAAATATGGCCCAACTACCATGATGATCGGCGCAACTAATGAAGGCCGTGACATGGGCCCAAGACTTTCCTGCCGTTTAAGAACCGGTCTGACAGCTGACTGTACAGCGGTAGATTATGATGAAGAAACAGGAAATATCGCATGGACCCGTCCTACCTTTGGCGGAAACCTGCTGGCAACGATCATGTGCCCGAACCATCGTCCGCAGATCGGAACGGTACGTCCAGGCGTATTTAAGAAGGGTGAGAGAAACGAGGATAACAAGCCGGAGATCATTACAGAAGATATCCACATTGCAGCAGAACGTATCCGTACCCGCCTGGTAGAGGTATTAAAGGACTTAGATGCCGGTGATGTAAATCTGGAGAGTGCAGAAGTGATCGTGTCCGGCGGACGCGGTGTTGGCGGTCCGGAAGGATTTGCTCCATTAAAGGAACTGGCAGACCTGTTAGGCGGCGTTGTAGGCGCTTCCCGCGCGGCTGTAGATGCTGGCTGGATCGGACATGTTCACCAGGTTGGACAGACCGGAAAGACAGTTGGACCGAAGTTGTACATTGCCTGCGGAATTTCCGGAGCGATCCAGCATGTAGCTGGTATGAGCGGTTCTGATGTGATCGTAGCTATTAATAAGGATCCGGACGCGCCTATCTTTAACATGGCAGATTATGGCGTAGTAGGTGATCTGAAGCTGGTGATCCCGGAACTGATCAAGCAGATCAAAGAAAGCAGAAAGTAATAAAAAAGAGTTGTAAAATGTAATGCAGATGTCCGCCCGCCGAAGACAACTTCAGGTGAGCGGATATTTGTGTTCCTGAAAAAACGCTTAAGGGAGACAGAGAGTGTATGGGACATGCAGTGCAGGTAGCAGGAAATACAGGTTGCCTTTATTTAATGGGAAACTGTATTCCCTATTATGCGGTAAAAGAAAAAGAATGGATACTGATGGACAGCGGTTCCCGTCTGGCAAGAACCGAGCTGGCAGAATATCTCAGTGAAAATAAGATCAGCGTAAGGGCGGTACTGTGCAGTCATGGACATTATGATCATACAGAAAATAACCGTTTTTTGCAGGAAGAATATGGAGCAGAACTGGTCATGTCCTGTCTGGATGCAGGCGTATTACAGGATACGCTGTCTTTAAAGACGGTTTTCTATTCCAATACCATACAGGATAATGAAAGAGAATGGAGCGACATGCTGTGCAAGGCAGACCAGCTGATCCTGCCGGGCCAGGAACAGGTTAAAGTCTGCGGGGTACAGTTTCAGATCCTTTCTCTTCCGGGACATGCAGCCAGTCATATGGGATTTGTTACGCCAGATGGAGTGGCATATCTGGCAGACAGCATGTTTGACTGGGAAAGCCTGAAAAAAGGATGGCTGTTTTACATGCTCTGCTGGTCACAGACGTTGAAAACACTGGAACGGATCAAAGGGTTCGGGTATAAAAAATACATTCTTGCCCATTATGGGGTATTTGATGAGGTAAAGGATCTGGCTGAGGAGAATATACGGCGTTTTAAGGAGATCCTGGAAGATTTAAAGCCGTTGATCACCAGGGACATTACTCTGGAACAACTGACCGCAAAAGTGATCACTGATCTGGGGCATCCGGTAAAACGGATAGAAAAAGCCAGATTATATGAACGGATCGTCCGTTCTATGTTAGAATACCTGTTGGAGCAGGGGGACGTAAGCTGCTATGTAAAGGATGGCAGTGTATGCTACTGTTCAGACCGGAATGATTTTTGACCAAAACAATATAATAAGGGGGTACTTTATGTACGAAGCATTGTTTCAGCCTATGAAAATAGGAGAACTGGAAATAAAAAACAGGTTTGTAATGCCGGCTATGAACAGCCACTATGCAGACGCAAAACATCATATGACAGAACAGGCCTGTAATTATTACGGGGAGCGGGCTTTAGGCGGCTTCGGGCTGCTGATCACGGAATTTTTGTGTGTCAGTGAAGAAGGTCTGGCTTATCCTATGCAGGCTGCTATTTATGATGATGCGTTTATTCCTACGCTTTCTAAATTAACAGGCCGGGTCCATGAAAACGGCGGGCGTATTTTTGCCCAGCTGCAGCATTCCGGAAGAATGCAGGGCAAAGGAAGCACAGATAAAATGGCAGTGGGAGCCAGCAATATTCCTGATAAGGGCAATCTGATCCCGGTCCATGAGCTGACGGAAGCGGAAGTAAAGGAAATGGTAGAAAAATTTGTGGCAGCTGCTGTAAGGGCACAGAAAGCAGGCTTTGACGGCGTAGAGGTACATGGAGCCCATGGCTATCTGCTGGCCCAGTTTTTATCCAGAGGCGTAAATAAACGTGTGGATCAGTACGGCGGAAGTGTTTCCAACCGGGCCCGCATTGTCTGTGAGATCGTAGAAGGGATCAAAAAAGCCTGCGGAAAATCATTTCCAGTGTCTGTAAGGACC
>CAVIPV010000100.1:0-11071 GCA_963644495.1 Prevotella sp.
ATAAAAAAGACACATAAAAATCATTTCTAAACAGACATGTCACTTGACGGTGACATACCATAGATGAAAGGAAAACATGAAAAAGATCCGCGAATTTTTACACAAATACAGGCATGCATGGTTGCTGTCCTACGCATTCATCTACCTGCCCTGGTTCACATACCTGGAGCGGACAGTGACCCGTGATTACCACGTTATGCACGCGTCCTTAGATGACCTGATCCCATTTAACGAATATTTCATCGTGCCATACCTTTTATGGTTCGTCTACGTAGCAGGAACTCTGGCATTCTTCCTGTTTCGCAGCAAAGAAGACTACTACAAAATGTGCACCTTCCTGTTTTCCGGCATGACACTGAGCCTGATCATCTGTACCTTCTTCCACAACGGTACCGACTTCCGCCCGGTCATCGACCCAAACAAGAACATTTTCAGTGCAGCCGTAGCCACCCTCTACAAAACCGACACCTGCACCAATGTCTTCCCAAGCATCCATGTATACAATGCAGTGGGAACCCACATTGCCATCAGCAGAAGCCAGCTTTTAGGAAAACATAAGATCATAAGACTCTGTTCTTTCCTCTTAACTGTTTCCATTTGTCTGGCAACCATGTTCCTGAAACAGCACTCCATTATCGATGTATGCGGTGCTTTCCTAATGGCTTACGCCATCCACTATTTAGTATACGGCTACGCAACCGATACCGAAGAAGAAAAAGCGCTTGGTTAAAAACACCAAGCGCTTTTCTTATTTTATCAATGCAATAATCCCCAGATTTTTAATTTCTCGATTGTCCACATCTTGAGCGCAGCCGTCCGAATGTAGCGGACAAAGTCCGATACAGGCGAACGGGTGCAAGCCGAAAGCCAGTGGACAATGAGACATTAAAAATCGTAGCCTTCACGACCTATTCTCAACCTAATTAAATCCATAGAACTTCTGCGTAATCTTATACCCCAAGATCAACAGCTCTCTACCGCCCTTACCCGGCAGATTGCATCCCTGTCCCAAAAATCCAAACCGCAGTCTCACCCAAAGTGCCAGATTCTGCTTCTTCAAAGACTCCCAAAGTTCCTTCTTCTTCTCCAGATTCTCCTCTGTCCCCGACTTAATAGCCAGCACAGAACAGATCGTCATCATGATCTCCAGATAAGAAGTCATATAATGCTTCAACTTCCGGTTAGCGATCTTCGTCACATCATAATACCCTAACATCAGCTTCGTAACCCGCAGCTGCTGGTCGATCCTTCCGATCATCACCTGCTCATTTACAGACTGGTCAGATCTTCCAATAAAATACCGGTAAAAATTCACATCCAGATAATACATATTCTTCACATGAGGAAGAGGCTGGTACACGAAAATATTATCTACATAAAACGTATGCTTCGGCAGCTCCAGATCACACTGACGCAGAAGTTCCGTCCTGTAAATAACAGAATGCATCAAAATATACTGTCCTGTCATAAAGAACTTAACGTCCTTCCAGGTAAACACCTTATCCTTAGGGAAAGCAGTATGATAATTCATCACCTTTTTCCGCTTTGCTCCCTCTTTCTCATACACAAAATTGGTCACCAGCATGTCAATGGTCTCCTGACCATACACAAACTTGCGCAGTGTTTCTAAAACCTTCTGATACGCCTCTTCATTGACCCAGTCATCACTGTCCACAACCTTAAAAAAAACGCCTGCAGCATTTTTAAGGCCTGTATTTACCGCCTGTCCATGACCGCCATTTTCCTGGTGGACTGCACGGCAGATCCCCGGATATTTCCGCTCATACTCATCCGCTATCTCCGGTGTCCGATCTTTCTGGGACCCATCATCCACAATGATGATCTCCACCTCATCACCGCCTGTAAGCAGCGTATTAATACAATGTTCCATATAAGCTTCTGAATTATAACATGGTATAGCAATGGATAATAACTTCACGTTCTTCCTCCTTCGCTTCTCTTTTTTATTTTACTGCCACCTTCACTCAATCATCACTTAAAGTAAAACCCTAAAAACCATACTGCAAACCACAGCCGCCCCATTAGCAGCCCCATGCATCAGCACAACCATCCCGTATTTCCCAAAAAAACTGCTTTCATATCCCCAGGCAAGAAGCAACCCAAAAGCAAAGCCATAGATCCCCTGTATCCAATTTCCATGATAGATGCCAAAGGCAAGTGCCGATAAAACCCCAGCCGGGATCACTCCCAGCCATTTTCTTAAGGTTCCATAAATGCACCTTCTGAATATCCCTTCCTCCAGCAAAGGCGCTATGACCAAGGTCAACAGCAGATACACACTTAAAGGATAATTTCCCAGCTCCTCTGCCGCCCCTTCATAAGAAGCCGCCATAAAATCCGGCCACGGTATCACATACCGCACCAGGATATTGCCTGCCACAGCCATGACCACTGCAGCCATAACTTTCTTTTTCCAGCCTTCCGGCAAGATTTTCTTTGTATACACGGGTCTCTTTTTTCGCCTCACACACATGCAGTCAGTATAGCACAGACAGTGTCTATTTGCTATCATCTTTTTGCTCTTTTCATTGCAAATTTCCCTATAATAAGGTATCATAATGTTAAAAATATTTCCTGAAAAGCGAGGTAAGCATTATGGCAAAAAAGAGGATCGTCATGGCCATCGGCCATAAAGATATGGGAACCAATCTTCCGGAACAGAAGGAAGCCGTAAAGCGCACTGCAAAAGTGATCGCAGACTTCATCCAGGATGGCTGGCAGGTTGCCATCGTTCACAGCAACGCACCGCAGGTAGGCATGATCCACACAGCAATGAATGAATTCGGCAAACAGCACGACGGATACAGCTCCGCTCCTATGTCTGTATGCTCCGCTATGAGCCAGGGCTATATCGGCTACGACTTACAGAACGGTATCCGCGCAGAACTGATCAAACGCGGCATTTACAAACCGGTAAGCACCGTTCTTACACAGGTTACCGTTGATCCTTATGACGAGGCATTCTACACTCCTGTAAAAGTTGTCGGCCGTGTCATGAGCGAAGAAGAAGCAAAAGAAGAAGAAGCAAAGGGCAACCACGTAAAAGCTGTAGAAGGCGGCTTCAGACGTATCGTAGCATCTCCTAACCCAGTTGCCATTGTTGAGATCGACGCCATCAAGGCATTAATGGACGCTGATCAGATCGTTATCGCCTGCGGAGGCGGCGGTATCCCGGTCATGGAACAGGGCTACAACTTAAGAGGTGCCAGTGCTATCATCGAAAAAGACCTTGCTACCGGCCTTTTAGCAAAAGAGATCGACGCTGACGTTATGATGATCCTTACAAGCGTTGACAATGTTACCTTAAACTTCGGAACCGATAAAGAAGAGCCGATTCACCATATGAGCATTGACGAAGCCAAAGCTTACATGGAACAGGGACAGTTTGAATTTGCTTCCATGCTTCCAAAAGTTTCCGCTTCCGTCAACTTCATCGAAGCAGGAAAAGGCCGCAAAGCTATTATCACTTCTCTGGATAAAGCAGAAGAAAGCTTAACCGGAGAAGCCGGAACTACCATCGAATAAACAATCGTACCGACAATCCTTCTCCTGAAAAGATCGCGGTCATCAGACCACGATCTTTTCTTTGATATATTCTGTTACTTTTTCCTTTGATACATCAAGTGCAATGGAAAGCTCTGAATTCAGGTACTCTTCCGCCATGCGGAAATACCGTTCATCCAGGTCTGTCACCTTTTTCTTTTGTTCGATCCGCTCCTGTTTTCGCAGATACAAAGCTTTGATCATGCTTACCCATACACGGCAGTCGCAGGTCTTTAAAGCCTCTTTATACCTTTCTTCCCTCTGCTTGTCATTCTCCACGTTCATTTCTTTGATCTGAGGGATCTCTTTAATCAGCGCTTCTGCCTCCGGTCTGGTAAGCAGCAGCCTGGTAATAGTCTTTTCAGAATCTACCGGCGTTACGATCTTGCCGTCCTTCTGATTATAGGGATGAAGTTCATAATAGAGCCGTCCTTTTGGTCCAATGGGATGATCAATGGTAATAATATCTGCTACTTTGCAGACTCCACGAATGCCATATACAATATATTGCCCTTTTTCATACATAAAATTTCCGCCTGCTTTCTTCTGTATTCGGTACTTCCCGAATCTTATCTCATGTTCACGTTCACAGTTTCCTATCTTATCTTAGTTTAACACGATTTTTCGAAAAATGTCAGAGCGAGCAGACTGTTTTCTTTATTTTTGTTAGTTTTAGCTAATTATAAACACAGTATTCTTGTTAAAAATTTAAATTTTCGTAACTTTTCAAAGGTTTAAGCCAATATCATATATAAAAGAGGCATGGTGAAAAGTGAAAGAACTGTTGAAAGGAAGACGCACTCGGAAGCATATTTCGCATCTCCGTCATATTTTTCCGCCAGTATGGCTGTGGTACTTCCTGCCGGCATTCCTGCTAAAATAGTACATACGCCGGTCACCAGAACTCCCATTCCCAACAGTCGGCATACGATCATGGTAACAGCCGGTATCCCAAGAAGACGCACCCCACAGTAAAAGAATGTGCTTCCCTTTAACATTTTCCTTATATCTGCCTCGGATAAAATGCTTCCGATGACCACCATGGAAACGGGAAGAACACATTTGCTGCAGGACTGCAAGGTCTGCAGCAGAAAGCCGGGAACCACATCGGGAAATGGCATCAGGGCCATACCGATGACTACAGCAATGATACAGGGATGATGTACCAGCTTTTTTACAATATCCTTTGGACTTGCCACTGTAAAACAGGAAAGGCCGGCGGACCACATGAAGATCCTTAATGGGATCAGATAAACAGAAGCATACAGCAGTCCCTGGGAACCGTAGATTCCTTCCACTACCGGGTTCCCCATAAATCCGGCATTGGAACAGATCGTTGCATAGCGCAGGACCATTCTGCGCCCGTTCACTTCCTTCCTATATAATACCAGTCCCAGAAGGTAGGAAATGATCTGGATCCCAAGGGCGATCACTAACACCTGGAACGCCTCTGCAAATACGTCTTTGCTGATGCCGGTGAGAAAGGCGCAGATGATGTTTGCCGGAAGGAACAAGTCGATAAGCAGGTCAGACATGCCTTTTCGCCGTTCTCCATTGATGACCCCTTTTTTCGTCAGGATAAAGCCGCAGATAAACAGAGCAAACATCACCAGCTGAAGATTGACCACTGCACTAAGCTTCATAGGCTTTCTCCTGGATAAACTCTCCTATCCGTGCTGTTGCCTTTCTTATAGTATCTTCGGAAGCTGCAAAGGAAATACGCACTGCGTCTTTGCAGTTTTCCCCAAGACCGGAGCCTGGGATCACTGCCACATGTTTTTCCTTTAAAAGCTTTGCAGCAAAGGTATCTCCGTCTACCCCAAAGGCGGATACATCTACCATGGCATAAAAAGCGCCTTCCGGCTTTACATAGGTAATTCCCGGTATCTGATCCAGTCCTTCGATGAGGACCTCACGACGCTTTGCAAACTCATCTACCATTTTGCAAACTGCCTCTTCTGTTTCCGGCAGATCCAGGGCATTTGCAAGGCCCACATGGATAAAGGTAGGACAGCAAGTGCTGCAGTACTGGTGTACTTTTAAGATACTTGGCAGAAGCTTTGCAGGAGCAGCCACATAGCCCACTCTCCAGCCGGTCATGGCATATGTCTTGGAAAAACCATTGATGATAATGGTCCGCTCCTTCATATCCGGGAAAGAGGCAATAGAATAGAATTTTCCGTCACCATACACCAGCCTGGAATACATTTCATCAGAAAGAATAAGGAAATTCTTCTCTTTTGCCAGCTCACATACCTGCTCTAAGCACTCTTTGCTGTAAACAGCGCCAGTTGGGTTGTTTGGATTGTTCATTACCAGAAGCTTTGTCTTGTCTGTTACAGCCGCCCTTAAGTCATCCATGTCGATCTGGTAATTATTTTCCTTCTTTAAAGGCACTTTTACCAGCTTTCCGCCGCACATATGCACCAGATTTTCATAGGTGATAAAGGCCGGTGAAAATACCACTACCTCGTCCCCCGGATCTACCACTGCCATAAAAGCATTGTTTAAAGCTTCCGCACCGCCGATGGTAAAAATGATCTCTGTCTCCGGATCATAGGAAACGCCTGTCTCTTTTTCCAGTTTCTTTGACAGAAGTTTTCTAAGAGCCGGATAGCCCCGGTTGGAGCCATAGTGGGTATAATTTTCTTCCAGGGCTTTGATCACTGCCTCTTTGATCGGGGCCGGAGTATCAAAATCCGGTTCCCCGGCGCTTAATGCCAGAACTTTCTCCCCTTTGGCCCGAAGTTCTGCCACCATATCCATAACTGTACGGATTTTGGAAAACCGCACCTCATTCAGCCGTTTTGCACCTGTTAATATATCAAACTCCTTTTCCATATTAAGATCCCTCTTTTTTCTGTTTTATATCATTTACGTCCCAAATATAGCTCTCAGGTCAGTTCATAGGCGCAGCTTCCTGTCTGTCCATACTCCCAGAGATTTTCCACCGTTGTTTCGATCATGTTGTAAATAGCCCGGTCTGTATAAAAGGCAGTGTGGGCGGTATAGATCACATCTTCTCTGGCAATAAGCTGGTCAAATACAACATCACCTGTCTTTTCCCCTTTCAGGTCCTTGCGCAGATAGTTTTTTTCATCCTCGTAAACGTCCATTGCAATAGCGCCGATCTTTCCTTCTTCCAGCCCGGATAAAACAGCCTGATGATCAAAAAGTCCCCCTCTTGCCGGATTTACAAGGACCACGCCTGCAGGCATTTTCTCAATGCTGTCAGCATTTACCATATGGAAATTTTCTTTTGTAAAAGGACAGTGAAATACTAAGAGAGTAGACTTTTTATAGATCTCATCCAGAGAAACATAGGTTCCCATTGCCTTTGCCTCCTCTCTCGGATAAGGGTCATAGAGTAAAATATTGTTTGTAAACGCAGAGAATATTTTCAGGCTTTCCATGCCGATCCGGCCCGTTCCGATAATACCAATGGTCTGGTCACGCAGTTCCCGGCCCCGCAGACCTTTTAAGGTATAATCTCCTTTTTCTGTCATGTGGAACTGTTTTTTTACCTTCCGCAAAGCCAGCATAGAAGCCATAACTGCATATTCCGCAATGGCATTGGGAGAATACAATGGAACATTGCAGGCCTTGATGCCATATTTTTTTATGGCCTCCAGATTTACATGGTCAAAACCGGCAGAACGGCAGGCGATAAATTTTACTCCCGCCTGCGCTAAACACTCTGCTACCTTTTCTGTAATCATGCATCGGGTCTGGATCACGATCCCGTCGCTGCCTTTACATGAAGAAACATTTTCTTCTGTCAGTGTTTCCGGTGTGTATTCAAACTCGATCCTTCCATTATTATACTGTTCAAATACCCTGCAATCTTCTGCAGTGGCACACCATACCAGTACCTTCACTTTTGCTCCCGCCTTTCCAGATCCTATTTTCCAGGTCGTTTTTGCTGATCTTCCAAATGAAATTTCCAGTTTTTTCCGATTTCCCCGGTGTTTTAACCGCCCAGATAAGCTTCCTTCACCTGGGGATTGGACAATAACTTATCTGCATCATCAGAAAGAACGATCTCACCAGTCTCTATTACATAACCTCTTTTTGCCACACGCAATGCCTGATTTGCATTCTGCTCTACAAGCATAATAGTGGTTCCTGACTTATTAATAGAAACAATGGTATCAAATACCTGGTCCACCAGTCTTGGTGAAAGTCCCATAGACGGCTCATCCAGTAGCAGAAGCTTTGGTCTTGACATTAATGCCCGCCCCATAGCCAGCATCTGCTGTTCGCCGCCGGATAAGGTTCCTGCCAGCTGGTTTTTGCGCTCCAGCAGACGTGGGAACATTTCAAAGATCTTGTTTAAGTCGCCCTTTACATTTTCCTTATCTTTCCGGCTGTAAGCGCCAAGGAGCAGATTATCCATAACAGAGGTCCTTGGAAATACACGTCTGCCTTCCGGTACCATGGTCATGCCGTTTCGCACGATCTCCATGGTTCCGTTTCCGTGGACTGCCTGTCCCTCAAAAGTGATACTGCCGGTAGACGGGATCTGGCCCATGATTGCAGTCAGAAGGGATGTTTTTCCCGCGCCGTTGGCGCCGATCAGGGAAACCAGCTCTCCTTCTTCTACTGTAAGGCTGATATTTTTAATGGCATGGATCTTGCCATAATATACATTCAGGTCTTTTACATCAAGCATCGCCATTTGCAGATGCCCCCTTTCCCAGATAAGACTCAATCACAACAGGATCATTTTTAACATCCTGAGGAAGTCCCTCTGCGATCTTCTGCCCGTGGTCAAATACCACCACCCGGTCTGCAATGTTCATGACCATACGCATGGCATGTTCAATGAGGATAATGGAATATTTCTCAGCTTTCAGCCGGTTGATGATCTCCACCAGCTCGTCCTTTTCATGTGGGTTCATGCCTGCTGCCGGTTCATCAAGAAGGATCAGACTTGGCTCAGTTGCCAGCACTCTGGCGATCTCTAAGCGGCGCTGCATACCATAAGGAAGGTTCTTTGCCAACCAGTCTTTTTTATCATAAATGCCTACATATTCCAGACATTTCTTTATGTATTCCTGATTTTCAGCCTCTTCTTTTTTAAGCCTTTGACTTCTGATCAGCCCATCCCAGATACCGGTCTTTCTTCTGCAGTGGCGGGCGATAACGATATTTTCCGCTACAGTCATGTTTCCGAAAAGGCGGATATTCTGAAAAGTACGGGCCATTCCCAAACGGGTAATAGCTTCCGGCTGCATTTTCTCTATGCTTTTGCCTTTGAAAATGATCTGTCCTCTGGTTGCCGGAGAAATCCCTGTAAGAACATTATAAAAGGTCGTCTTTCCTGAACCATTTGGCCCGATAATGGCTACGATCTCCCCTTCATCAATGGAAAAATCAATGTCACTGTTGGCGTGAAGCCCGCCGAATGTTTTCGTTACTTTTTTTGCCTCAAGCAGCATGTCTGTCACCCCTCTTCCACTTCTTCTGTTTCCTTTTTGACCACTCCCCAGATGCCCTGTGGTCTGAAACGCATCATAAATACAAGAAGGAAACCATAAAGAATCATCCACGGGTCAAAGGTCAGTCCGACAACATCTTTTACGGAATGGAATAATTCCGGAAGGATCGTAAGAAGAATGCCTCCAAGGATCATACCTTTGATGCTGCGCCGCCCGCCGATGACTACCATAGTTAAAATAGAAATAGACTTGGTAGAGTTTAAAAGTTCCGGACTGACCATACTTGCAAAAACGGCCTGGAAGCTTCCTGCAATGCTGCAGATCACCGCTGAGATCACCATTGCAAGCACCTTGTAATATTTGGTATTAATTCCCATGGCAACTGCTGCGATCTCATCTTCTCTGATAGCCGAAAAAGCATATCCAATTCTGGAACGTTCGGTTCTCCATGCAAAAAAAGCTACAGCAGATACGATCAAAAACAGGATCAGGATGTAGCCGCCTTTACTGGAAGCAGCCAGCTTGGTAAGCTTGATGCCAAAGATTTCCGGAGATTTCAGACCCGGTATACCGGCTGTTCCTCCTAAAGCTGCTGTATTGATGGCAATAAAACGTAAAATCTCGCAAAATGCATAGGTGATGACGATCAAAAACTGTCCCTTTACACGAAGGGAGGCCATTGCCAGTGGAATAGATACAAGAGCTGCCAGAAGAAGGCCCACAGGAATGGTGATCCAGAAACTGATATTTGTATATTTTAATAAAACTGCCGTGGTGTAAGCGCCAATGCCGTAAAATGCCGCATGGCCTAAGGAAGTCTGTCCCAGATAGCCGGATACAAAATTTAATCCCAGTGCCAGAATAGCTGCTATCAGACAATTCACTAACACATGCTGAAAATAAGTAGGGATCCAGGCGCTTCCGCCGTGGAAATTGTCAATATAACAGATCAGTAAGACAAAAACTGCTGCTCCAAGGAAGGCAGTCTGTCCGTTTTTTCCGAAAAAACGTTCTTTCTTCATATGCTGCCTCCTTAAACTTTCTCTTCAAATTTGTATCCCATAAGTCCTGAAGGCTTAATGAGAAGTACCAGGATCATGACCGCAAATCCAATGGCATCTTTATAACCGGTGGAAATAAATCCGGCTGTTAAATTTTCTACGATTCCAAGAATAATACCGCCTATTAAAGAACCGGTGATACTTCCGATTCCTCCAAGGATGGCGCAGGACCAGCCTTTCAGACCCGCTAAAGCGCCCATGGTTGGATTAATAGCATAAATAGTTCCAATAAAGAAACCGGCTGCTGCTCCAAGGGCACCGCTGATGGCAAAGGTAACCTTGATCAGCTTTTCTGCATTGACACCCATTAGTCCTAAGGTCTGCATATCCTGGGAAGCGGCCAGCATGGCCTTTCCTGTAAGGGTATGCTTGATGAACAGTTCCAGACATACCATGATAATAATGGTTCCGATGAGGATATATAAATGAAGGGAACTGATCGTAAGCGGCTGACCTGAGATAGTACAGATGGTGATCAGCTTCTGGTCTACCAGCTGAGGATATGCTTTTGGATTGACTGTAAATACAGCGTTGGCTGTGTAGCGCAGGATTGTGGAAATACCTAAAGCGGTAATAAATCCGGTCGCTGCCAGAACCCCTTTCTTTCTTAATGGCTTATAGCCAAACTGATCTACTGCCATTGCGATCAGTGCTCCGGCTGCCATAGAAATAAGAAGGGCCGGGATCAGTGGAAGCCCCAGATAAGTTGTTACAAAATAACCGGTATATGCACCCAGCATATAGATCTCGCCATGGGTCCAGTTGATCACACCTACAATCCCGAATACCGTTGTCCAGCCTATGGCGATCAGGGAGTAGATACCTCCCTGTGCCAGACCGTTTATAACCTGCTGCAAAAATACCAACATATCGTCACCACCTGTACTGTTTTGATCTGCGGATATGCCGTTTTTTCAACCACATATCCGCTTTCTGCCGAAAATTTTCTGAATTGCGAGAGTGCAAAGCACGTAGCAATTCGGTATCAGAGGGGTCAAAATACCT
>CAVIPV010000101.1:0-9169 GCA_963644495.1 Prevotella sp.
TTTTGACCTTGGGACCCGCCAAAAACATGAGTAAGAAGCCATTTTTTGAAGAAAAATGAGCGGATTACGAATGTTTTTAGAATTGCGAGAGTGCAAAGCACGTAGCAATTCGGTATCAGAGGGGTCAAAATACCTTTTGACCCCAACATCATGCAATATGATCACTCTATGTTATTTGACTAACCTGTATACTGTACCAGCATCACATCTTTTCCAGAGATCACCACTTCTCCATTTTCCCGGATCTTACGATCCTTTTCTCCTATGAGAATCTGGCCGCCTTCCGGGATCACTGCTTTTTTGGGTTCCTCTGTATGGTTTAATAAAAACAGGAACCGTCCATTTTCATTTTCACGGATCGTAGCTTCTACTCCTTTTTCACCGGTACATACAGGTTTTATTCCCGCTTCTTCTGCCACTTTTTCCAGAAAATGGAAATAAAAGTCTTCATTGGAACGGGCTGCCACATAGTAAGACATTCCTTTTCCAAAATGGTTCTTTGTAAGCGCCGGCATTCCTGCGTAAAAATCACTGGTATATTCTCCCAGACTTTCTGCTCCTTCACAGTGCAGCAGGTCGCAGATCACCGCTGCCGGATATGTTTTGTTTTCCCAGGAAAAGGTATTTTCCTTTCCTTCCGGCAAAGCATCGGATTCCTCCACCCAGATTCCTAAAATATCCCGCAATTTTCCCGGGTACCCTCCTGTGATCACCCGGTCATTTTCATCTGCCAGACCGCTTAAAAAGGTAGTAACGAAAATACCGCCTTTTTCTGTAAAGATACGGATCTTCTGATCTATCTCTCCTTCTGTCATATACAAAAGAGGAGCCACAATCAGATCATATCCATCCAAAGGATCTCCCGTTCCGATCACATCCACCGGAATATGCAGATCCTCAAAGGCCCTGTAATAATTTAAGATCTCATCTTTATATTTTAGCATACAGCTGGGACCTGCACTGTACTCCAGTGCCCACCAGTTATCCCAGTCAAATATAAGAGCTGCTTTTGCCGGCGTTCTGGCTCCTTTTAAAAGATCACCCAGTTCTTCCAACTCTTTTCCCAATGCCTGCACTTCCCTGTAAACACGTGTATTTCCATTTCCCACATGATCGATCACTGCCCCATGCATCTTTTCACAAGCTCCAATGGAGCGGCGCATCTGAAAAAACATTACAGAATCAGAACCATGGGCCAGTGCCTGATAACTCCACAGACGCATCACACCCGGACGTTTCAGTTCATTATAAGGAAGCCAGTTGGTCACACTGGGCGTCTGCTCCATAAGCCAGAAAGACTGCCCGTTTTTCACTCCCCGCATCAGGTCATGGTTGAAGGCAATATCTTGAAAACTGTCCTCATTAGCCGGATAATTATCCCAGGAAACAAAGTCAAGTTCCTTTGCCCATTTTCTATAATCCAGCGGCTTATATGCCCCCATCAGATTGGTAGTCACCGGAATGTCCGGTGTTTTATTCCGGATCGCCGCTATCTCTGCTTTACAGCATTCTAACATACTGTCGTTGTTAAACCGCCTGTAATCTAAGGAGATTCCCTGAAACATGGTCCTGTCATAGGCAAAATGTTCGCTTAAAAGATTGGGAAGAACGATCTCATCCCAGTCGTAAAAGGTATGACTCCAAAAGGAAGTATTCCAGGCTGTATTTAAAGCATCCAGTGTCTTATATTTTCTCTTTAACCACACCCGAAAAGCCTTCTCACAGTTTTCGCAGTAACATTCTCCCCCATATTCATTGGAAATGTGCCAGGCAGCGATATGATCACAGTTTTTATAGCGTTCTGCCAGTTTTCCTGCTAAAAGCACAGAATATTTCCGGTAAGTTGGACTGTTGGGACAGGAATTATGACGTCCTCCAAATTTGCGCTTCATACCATTAAACTCAGTGCGCAGGATATCCGGATACCGCTTTGCCATCCATGCCGGGTGGGCAGCCGTGGAAGTAGCAAAACACACCTTTAATCCATGCCTTTCGGTCAGTTCCATGATCTTATCCAGTTTGGAAAAATCATAGGTTTCCTCTGAAGGCTGCAAAGCCGCCCAGGAAAATACGTTAATCGTCACAATATTGATATGAGCTGCTTTTAACAGCCTCATATCCTCTTCCCATAAATCCTCCGGCCATTGTTCCGGATTATAATCCCCTCCAAATGGGATCCCTTTTATTTTTACCTGTGGTCTCATTTTACAGTACCTGCCTTTAATGCCTCTTCTCTTGCTGTCTGCTGGTCTTTCGCGTTTTTCATATCCACAGCATAAACCTGATCATAACCAAGTCCCATAGCTGTGTCATACATTAACTTCTGAAGCTTATCAAAGGTCTCCTGATCCTCTGCGTAGACCATCTGCCAGGAATAATCAATGATCGTGGATTTACACTGGTTCCTTAAGGCTGTGATCTCGGAATCTTCCTCCGGCTGTACATAAGGACTTCCCGGAGCTACTAAAAGCATCTGGTTTTCTTTTAAGTATTCCATGGTATCCTTTGCACCGTAAGTTTCCCTCCACTCTCTGGATGTAACTGTATCCAGCTCTTCTCTTACTGAATCCCACAATTCATACTGATAAGGCTCGTTGGTCCTTGGATCTGTATCTGTTAAATGAAGCGTACGGTAATTCAGCTGACAGGTTCCGTTTTTCCAGGAACCGCCTCCCCATTTTTCCGGTAACTGGGCATCTCCCTGGAAAAAGGCTTCTTTTCCAAAATCAGTGAGATATGCGTTTCCATCTGCTCCCAACTCCCAGGTAAGACCCTGGGGACCTGCAGAACCATCGATACCTGCCTGTATCAGGCTGATCCCTTCCGGAGAGTACATCCAGTCAATAAAATCTGCCATTCTCTGTGGATCTTCTGCCTTAGAACCGATCATTGCCACTGTTCGTGCATCTCCTCTGGAATAACATCCATAGGAAAAAATCTTCATATCTTCCACAGGTACATACATAAAGCCCTTTCCTGCATTCGTGTGTTCCTTCGTATTATAAGCGGACTGCCCCAGCCATGGCCACAGAGAAAGAAGCACCTGTCCCTGCTTGTATTTTGTAAAAACAGTATCATAATTCTGGGTAGTTGACTCAGGGTCTACCAGCCCCATCTGATTGGCTTTATAGAAAAATTCCAATGCTTTAGAATACATGGAATCCGGATCGATGACGCTTTCATAATCAGAACCATCTGCCTTTGCAAGGACAAATCCCATTTCATCATAGCCGTAAAAACAGGGGATGATCTTTGCATTATTCATCATGCTGGCATCCCAGTCTTTGAACAGGGAGATAGCATATACCGGCTTTCCGTCTTCTGTTGTTGGGTGAGCATCCTGCATCTGTTTTAACACCTGCAAAAGATCATCCAGATTTTTGATCTTCGGGCTTCCGATCTCTTTGTATACATCCCACTGAAGATAAGTTCCAAAGGTAGGTTCCATTCCCTCACTTGGGGTATTCGCTGTCTGGAAAGAAATATCAGAAGGAATCGCCCAGATGCCATCTTCCTTTACCAGGGAACTGTTGATGGTTTCAATGGCATCCATGCAGGCATTTAAATTTTCCTTTCCTGCCATATAAGGGGTCATATCCTGGATCAGTCCTGCAGTGACCATGTCCTGGAGACGTCCATTGGCCGTTCCTGCAATGACAATATCACCCAGGTCTCCTGCTGCAGAACGGGTCTGAAACAGTGTATCGCCGCCGCCTGCTACATTAGGTGCAATAATATTTAATTCCATATTAAACTTCTGTTTTACATACTCTCCAAACCACCCGGACTGGATCCCCTGGAAATTGCTCTGGCTGCAGAAAAGATCAATGGTAATAAATGTATCATATTTACAGTTTGGGTCTGTGGATCCCTTACCGGTGTCCTGGGCTGTTACTGTTTTTTCGCTGCTGTGGCAGGCAGTAAGCACTGTCATGGAAAGGGCTAACAGCAAAGCCATCCATTTTTTTCCTGTTTTTTTCAAGTATCTGTTCCTCCTTACTTCGCAATGTCCTTCTTACCTTAAAAATGATCAGCCCTTTACGGCTCCCATCATGATCCCCTTTACAAAATGTTTCTGGAACATAGGATAAATAAACAAAATGGGCAGTACTACCACAACAGAGACTGTCATACGGATAGATGTAGATGTCTGCTGGGTTGCCAGAGAAGCCATGTTCACAGCGCCGCCTCCGCTGTTCCTTACCGTCATAGCCAGGGAGCTTGCCTGGTTAATATATTGATAAAGAAGATACTGAAGGGAATATAATTTCTGATCTGTTATATAGATCAACGTATCCTGGAAGGAGTTCCACTGCCCTACTGCTGTAAAAATAGCAATGGTTGCCAGGATCGGGGTACATACTGGAAGAATCACCTGCCAGAATATCACAAGAACACCTGCTCCGTCCAGTTCTGCTGCTTCCTGAAGAGATCTTGGCAGTGATTCTACATAGGTCTTTACCAGGATAATGTTAAACGGCTGTACAATGGTAGGAATCACATAGACCCAGAATGTATTGGTCAGATGCAGGTTTTTCATAGTAATAAACATAGGGATCATACCTGCATTAAAATACATAGTGATCACCACAAAGCGGTACCAGAATTTTCTTCCCCACATACGCTCCTGGGTAAACATAAATCCCATAAAGGCAGATGCAAGAACGGAAAGTGCCGTTCCAAGAGCAGTCCTGGCAACTGAGATCACTGCTGCATTAAAAATACCGTTTAATTTTAGCACCTGTTTGTAATTATCTAAATGAAATCCTTTTGGGAAAAGCAGGATCTCCCCTGCAGCACTCAGATCATTGGCACTTAATGTATTAATGATCAGATAGTAAAACGGATAGGCACATATCAGTGTAAGCAGTCCAAATACCAGATAATTAAAAATATTGAACACCGTATCCTTTCCAGTAAATATTCTTTTTCGTTCCATTCCCTTTCTCCTTTTTCCGATTTTTAAGATTTTCTGCTATACCAGGGAAACGCCGCGGATCTTCTTTGAAATGCCATTCACAGCCATAAGAAGAGTTACACTGATCAGACTCTTTAACATACTGATGGCTGTTGCCAGAGAAAGACTGCTTCCCGTCATACCGATATTATAAACATACAGATCCAGTACCTGGATATGGGCTTTGTTAAAGGCATTCTGGAAGACGAAATACTGATCCATACCATTATTTAAAAAGTTTGCTACAGAAAGCATCAGCATAACAAAGTAGGTAGGCATCAGCTCCGGAAGAGTAATATAGCGCATCAGCTGGAATCTTCCGGCGCCGTCTACACGGGCTGCCTCATACATTTCCTGGTCAATTCCTGCTATGGAAGCCAGATACATAATGGCTCCCCATCCAAGTCCTTTCCAGATATTCCACAGCAGCATGGCAATGTAGGTGTGGGAATCACTGTCCAGAAATTTAATAGGTTTTAAGATCACTCCCAGATTCTGTAAAACCGTATTGACCATACCTGTATTGGAAAACAGGCAGAAAGCAACTGCATATACCAGGACCCAGCTGATAAAATTAGGAATCGTAGTCAGTGTCTGTACCATTTTCCGGAACCATTTGCATTTGATCTCATTTAAAAACACAGCAAAAAACAGCGGAAGTACTGAAGTTGCAATGTTTAAAAAGCTCATTGCAAAGGTATTTTTCATTACATTCAACAACTGCCGCATCTGAGCCGGATTTCCGAATATCATCTTAAACCAGCGCAGTCCCATAAAATTACACTGGGATAATTTTAACGGCGGCTTGTAATCATAAAATGAATAGATCCAGCCGTGAAGCGGAAAATAAGAAAAAGCAAAACATAACAGTAAAAATGGCAGCATGTACAAAAACATGCGTTTTCCCTGATCCAGCTTCTTTTTTTTCGTTTTTTCTTTCATGGTAATTCCCCCTATACTATTTTTCTAAAGTATACCATGGTGATTTTGACGCCAGTACCCTTCCTTTTTCAGAAATAATATAGTAATTTTTCCACTCTCTTATTTTTGCTGTATTTTTCCTGTTTTTTTCCTTCTATTTTTAAATACTGTTCTTTCCTATACTTACAGAAAGTAAACATTATCTCACAAATACAGGGGGACCTACTTTTATGAAATTAAATGTAAATGCACCATTTTTTCAATTTATCAACACTGCTTTTGATTTTGTTGTGTTAAATATCTGCTTTCTTTTAACCTGTCTGCCTGTTTTCACCATTGGAGCAGCCCTTACTGCCCTTTATACCGTGACTATGGCAGAGGCGCAGGATGAGGGACTTCCCTTTACAAAAACTTATTTTCACGCCTTTAAAAGCAGTTTCGTCCGTTCCAGCATTTTGTTCCTTGGCTGTGTCTGCCTGGGGGGACTTCTTCTTTTCTGCCTGTTTTTCTGGCTTTCCTTTGAAAGTCTGCCGACACTGATCCCCTGCGTCTTTTCCCTGGCAGCCCTGATAGCCCTTGTGATCTGCCTGATCTATCTTTTCCCTCTTTTAGCCCGTTACGACTGTCCTTTAAAACAGATCTTATTTAACGCCCTGTTTATCGGCACTTCTCATCTGCCTGCTACCGGGCTGTTTGCTGCTATTCTTGCAGTCACCGGTCTGCTTTTTAAGATCTGGTATCCGGCACGCACGTTTATGCTTCTTATGGGCTTTAGTTTTCTGGCTTACTGCTTTAGCTTTCTGTTTCTTAAAATCTTTAAAAGCCAGGAAATAGTTGGTCATAATTAATGTATCAGGCTAAATATTCACAATTTTATTTTTAAAAACAGTGAATTTTTGTTATTTTTATGTCATTCCATTTTTTCTAAAAGTGCTATAATACAGTCAGTGCAAAAAAGAACTTCTTCATAAAAGCTCTCGAATCTACACTGCTACATTGATAGGAGGCAATCATTATGATGACGTTAAAAGCAGAAAAAAGAGACCCGCAGGTAAAAGCGAAAAAATTAAGACGTGAAGGTTTTATTACCGGTGTTTTATATGGTAAGGAAATGAAAGAAAATATTCCGTTGAAATTTGAAGAAAAAGAAGCATTGCGTTTTATGAAGGACGCAAAAGAAGGCGCACAGGCTGCTCTGGATATGGAAGGAGAGACTGTAAACGCTATGGTTAAAAATATTGATTATGATCCAATGAGCAAGAAAGTACTGGCTCTGGACTTTCAGGCACTGGTTGCCGGCGAAGTAGTATCCGCTACGGTTCCTGTTCATTTTCTTAACGAAGAGATCGTTCAGGGCGTTTTTGAACCGGAACTTTCTGAGATCCACTACAAAGCAGACCCGGCTCATCTTCTGGAGCCTATTGAGATCGACCTGGCAAAGCTTCCAATGGGTACTAAAAATATGTACGTCAGGGATCTGAAGCTGGAAGAAAAAGGCGTCAGCGTTTCCACTCCTTGTGATAGTCAGTTATTCCATATTGCTGATTTTATCAAGACAGATGATGATGATACAGAAACGGAAGACAATGCAGCTTCCACTGATAAAAAGGCTGTTGCTAAATGATTCATATATGAGTGATGCCCGCCGGTCGGCGGGCATTTTTAGTCTGAGATTTAGTTCTATAATTTACTTTTCTTCCCCTTTAAGGTCATATCCCAGAAATCCAAAATTCCACATTTCATAAACACTGCCTACCAATTCTTCTTTAATTTTGTATTCCAGCTTACAGAATATGGATTCCATTGGCATGCCTTTAAATTTTCGTAGATCTCTTCTCTGTCACCGGAAGAATCCCCTGTGGCATCCTCATATCCTTCCAGATAACTTTCCACAAAAGCATCCCAGGAATCAAAGTTTTCCTGGATTTCTTTCGCCACTTCCAAAGCCTTATCCAACGCTTCTTTTTCTGTATAATAATCTGCCAGATAATAAAATCCCAGATTGGACTCCACACGGCTGTAATCCCAGGCAGAACCGCTGTCTTTTGCAGAATCAAGAAGTTCTTCCAGTGCATCATCCGCAGATGCCTTATCCGTAACGCCCCAGCTCTGCTTTAACATTTTACGGGTCTGTTCTCTGGTGGTCTTATCGATCTCTGCACCGTTTTCTTCCTTGCCGTCTAACTTAAGGCTACCGCCGAATGCCCGGATATTTCCGCCATTGTGCTTTGTAAGGATGGCATAGGTGGCATTGATCCACTGAACCGTTTTATTGTTCATATATGGGTTGGCTGTCTTGTTCAGATACTGCTGTCTGCTGCTGATGGCGGAAAAATCAGAATCTGCACTGTCCTTGCTTTCTCCTGATTTCTTGGCAGCAGAGGGAACTACTGCTCCTCTTTCATTAAAGACATATGTTTTTCCGTCGATCTCCCGCTCACAGTTCTTTAATAAATGGCCGTCTTCATCCAGATAAAACCACTGGTTTCCTGATTTGCGGAAGGCATTTACTACTCTGGTACCGTCATCTTCATAATAGGCATAGGTATCGCCTTCTTTCTGCCAGCCGGCAAAGGCAGTTACCGGATTTACGGCTGCCAGCGTACAGACAAGGAGCATCATACCTCCTATGTGTCTGAAAATTTTTCTATCCATAAAATCTCTTCCTCTCATTTATCCTCAAACACAGTATATCACAGGCTTACCTATTTTCCAACTTACACATTTCTGACGAAATTCTTTCAGTCTGCCCTCCCCCTGTTCATCTTTGTTCAATTTTTATCAGTTTTTTGTGCATTATTTATCATTCGTTACAGAATTAAATACATTGTTTTAGGCGCTTGTCACAAAACAAGTTCTATGTTAGAATGTAGCCGTAAAAAACAAAGAGGAAACATTACATAAATATTTGAGTATGGAGGTTTTGGTAAATGGCATTACATGTTATGGATGAAGCAAACCGTTGTCTGGGATGTAAAGTTCCCCAGTGTCAGAAGGGATGTCCCATCAGCACTCCTGTTCCGGAGATCATCAAACTTTTAAAGGCAAATAAATTAGACGAAGCAGGAAAAATGCTTTTTGAAAACAACCCGCTGACCACTGTATGCAGCCTTGTCTGCAACCATGAAAACCAGTGCGAAGGCCACTGCGTTTTAGGCCGCAAAGGTGCTCCTGTCCATTTTTCCACCATTGAAAGCTATATTTCCACTACTTATGCAAATAAAATGACCAACGGTCCTGCTCCTTCCAATGGAATGCGGGCTGCCATCATCGGTTCCGGCCCTGCAGGCC
>CAVIPV010000101.1:9179-11045 GCA_963644495.1 Prevotella sp.
GCAGGCCTTACTATTGCTGTTATCCTTGCAAGATACGGCTATGACGTAACTATTTTTGAGGGAAAAGACAAGATCGGCGGTGTCCTGCGTTATGGTATCCCGGAATTTCGCCTTCCCAAATCCGTTCTGGATGACTTTAAATACCGCCATCTGGACCTGAAAGGCATTAAATTTCGCCCCAATACCCATATTGGAGGTGCTATCGGCATTGACGACCTGTTCCGTGACGGCTACAAGGCGATCTTCGTAGGTACCGGCGTATGGAAGCCAAATGCCCTTCACATTAAAGGAGAAACTCTGGGAAATGTCCACTTCGGCATCAACTATTTAAACAATCCGGACAGTTACCAGTTAGGAAAACGTGTGATCGTCATCGGTGCCGGAAATGCAGCTATGGACGTTGCCAGAACTGCCATCCGCAAAGGCGTACAGGAACTGACCTGCTTCTCTATTACAAAACAGGTAGCCGCCAGCAAGCATGAGTTCAGCTATGCACAGTTAGAGGGCGTTCAGTTTGAATACAATATGGCTCCTGTAGAGATCAAAGATGACGGGGTTCTCTTTAAGGATGTGATTGAAAATGAAGACGGCACCTTTACTGATGTTCCGGATTCTACCCATTTCTTCCCTGCTGACAGCGTGATCATTTCTATCAGCCAGGGACCACAGAACCGGATCGTCAATACCACAGAAGGTCTGGCAGCTGACAAAAAAGGCCTGCTGGTTGCGGATGAGACCGGCCATACCACCCGACCGGGCATCTTCGCTTCCGGCGATGTAGTAAATGGCGCACGCACTGTAGTTGAAGCTGTGGCACACAGCAAGATCGTGGCAGAATCCATGCACCAGTATATGCAGAGTTTGAAAAATAGTAATGATGATGTTGCAGAATAAAATATTTTTTCAGGAATTGTAAAAATGCTTCTTCTTGAAAATCTTATAAAGTAAGAGTATAATCGGGGATGTTGCGGATTTTTTCGCAAAATCCCCCATTTTTAACATTTTTTGTTAACGAATCTACAAAAGAAAAGAGAGTATTGTTATGAATCAGAAAAAAGTTACCCTTCGCGGAGAACTGGCACTGCTGATCGTTATCCTGATCAACAGCCTTGGCGTTGTGTTAATGCTTCGTTCCGGCTCCGGCATTTCCGCTATTTCCAGCGTCCCCTACGCATTTTCCCTTGTATTTCCGGTACTGACCCTTGGCACCTGGACCTACATTTTCCAGGGACTTCTGGTACTGACCCTTATGGTCTTAAAAAAGCGCTTTGTTCCCAGCTACCTATTTAGTTTCGTAGCCGGTTTCGCTTTTGGAAAAATGATAGATATCCATCGGATCTGGGTCAATACACTGCCTCTTAGTATTCCTCTGCGGGTGTTTTACTTTATCGCCAGCTACATAATCCTGTGCTTCGGCATTGCCCTTGCCAACCGCTGCAAGCTCCCTATCATCCCAACCGACCTGTTCCCAAGAGATCTTTCCCAGATTATCAAAAAGCCTTATTCCGGGGTTAAGATCACCTTTGACGTGATCTGCCTGGCCATTACAGCCTGCATGACTTTCCTCTGCCTGGGACATGTCTCCGGCCTTGGGATCGGTACAGTAGCCGCAGCTTTTACCATGGGAAAGACCATTGGACTGATCGGGGAAGCCATCGATAAGAAAGTAGAGTTTGTATCTGTGTTAAGTAAGTAAAATGCATATATAAGTACGCCAAAAGGCCGCCAAAGCAGGCGGCCCTTTTTGTAAGTAAAACATCGTAAGCGCATAGTTTCAGGGTAACTCCCATAAATCAAATCTGACACCCATGTGCTAGGATGCCAGATTTGCGAGTATTTCACTTCATTTTACTTACAGATTTCCTG
>CAVIPV010000102.1:0-11009 GCA_963644495.1 Prevotella sp.
TTTCTGACACAAAAAAGCCTGCAGCGGTTTTGCCCGCCACAGGGCTTCTTCTTTAACAGTATTTATGCTGTTTTATTTTTAATTAGTACATTCCGCCCATATCAGGTGCAGCTGGAGCAGCTGGAGCTGGTTCCTTGATAGTTGCTACTACAGACTCAGTGGTCAGTAAAGTAGACGCAACGCTGTTTGCATTCTGTAATGCGCTTCTTGTAACCTTAACAGGATCCAGGATGCCTGCTTCGATCATGTTTACAAAGGTCTCATTGTAAGCATCAAATCCTTCGCCAACTGGGGACTCTTTTACCTTGTTTACGATAACAGCGCCTTCCAGACCAGCGTTTGCTACGATGTGGAACAGAGGAGCTTCCAGAGCCTTTAAGATGATCTTAGCACCAGTCTTTTCATCGCCTTCCAGAGAATCAACAACCTTCTGAACATCAGCAGTAGCATGTGCATAAGCAGAACCGCCGCCTGCGATGATTCCTTCTTCTACTGCTGCACGGGTTGCATTTAATGCATCTTCCATACGCAGCTTAGCTTCCTTCATCTCGGTCTCAGTAGCAGCACCTACACGGATAACAGCTACGCCGCCAGCCAGTTTAGCCAGACGCTCCTGTAATTTCTCTCTGTCGAAATCAGAAGTGGTCTCAGCGATCTGCTTACGGATCATTGCAACTCTTGCTGCGATCATTTCCTTGCTGCCGCTGCCGTCAACGATAACGGTGTTCTCTTTCTGAACCTTAACGGATTTTGCACGTCCTAACTGCTCCATGGTTGCATCCTTTAATTCCAGACCAACTTCTTCGGAGATAACAGTACCACCAGTTAAGATAGCGATATCCTGTAACATTTCTTTTCTTCTGTCGCCGTAGCCAGGAGCCTTAACAGCAACTACATTGAAAGTACCTCTTAACTTGTTTACGATCAGGGTTGTAAGAGCTTCGCCTTCTACATCTTCTGCGATGATCAGCAGTCTTGCGCCCATCTTTACGATCTGCTCAAGAATTGGCAGGATCTCCTGGATATTGGAGATTTTCTTGTCAGTGATCAGGATGTATGGATCATCCAGATTTGCTTCCATCTTATCCATATCTGTGCACATATATGCAGACAAATAACCTCTGTCAAACTGCATACCTTCTACCAGATCAAGCTCTGTCTTCATTGTCTTGGATTCCTCGATGGTGATAACGCCGTCTTTGGAAACCTTTTCCATAGCGTCTGCTACCATGGTACCTACTTCATCATCAGAAGCGGAGATAGCTGCTACTCTTGCGATCTGTGCCTTGCCGCCTACTGGCTGGCTCATCTTCTTAATAGCTTCTACAGCCGCATCAGTTGCCTTCTTCATACCTTTTCTTAAGATAATTGGGTTAGCACCTGCAGCCAGGTTCTTCATACCTTCATTTACCATAGCCTGTGCCAGTACAGTTGCGGTAGTTGTACCATCACCAGCTACATCGTTTGTCTTGGAAGCAACTTCCTTGATCAGCTGAGCGCCCATGTTCTCAAATGGATCTGCCAGTTCGATCTCTTTTGCAATGGTAACACCATCGTTTGTGATTAATGGAGCGCCAAAAGACTTATCCAGAACTACGTTACGTCCTTTCGGTCCTAAGGTTACACGAACTGTATCTGCTAACTGATTTACGCCTGCTTCCAGTGCCTTGCGGGCTTCTACACCATATTTGATCTGCTTTGCCATGATTATTTACCTCCAAACGATCTATAATTATTTCATATTCTTGCTTAATATACGGGAAACGCTAACTCCGCTTACGCTACGTTTGCGTAGTGAAAAATGCCTCTGGCATTTTTCTTTACTCTACAACTGCTAAAATATCGCTCTGCTTTACGATCACGTATTTTTCTTTCTCTAACTCTACTTCTGTACCTGAGTACTTGGAGTAGATAACTTTATCTCCGGCCTTTACCTGCATGGTAACTTCCTTGCCGTCAACTACACCGCCTGGGCCTACTGCGATAACTTCTGCCTGCTGTGGTTTTTCTTTTGCTGCACCTGGAAGAACAATACCGGATGCTGTGGTCTCTTCTGCAACTAACTGCTTTAATACAACTTTGTCAAATAATGGAACTAACTTCATAACTGGATTCCTCCTTGATCGTCATTCTTATTTTTCTACCTGCAGCTTTTATTTTCGCTGCTTCTTTCGTTCACAATGTAAGTTATAGCACCGATTGTTAGCACTGTCAAGTTCCGAGTGCTAATTTTTTTATTTTTATATTCTTATTTTGTGAATCTTTTGTTTTTTTCACATTTTTTAGTTCCTTTTTTTTGCTGTTCGTATTACAATATAAGAATCAGACATACTAATGCATAAATTCATACACTATTTTACTAATCCAACAAAAGGGGGTATTTGTATGGCTAAGAAAGGTCTTGGAAAATTTGTAGCATTTGCAGCGATCTCCGGTGCTGTAGCAGCTGGTGTTTCCTATGTACTCCAGTACAAGATCTACCATAAAGCGCTTGATAAGGATTTCCGCGAATTTGAAGAGGATGAAGACGAGGAAGAGGATGCCGAACAGGAAGAAAGCTTCGATCCGCGCAAATTAAACCGCAATTACATCTCCTTAAATTCCAGCAGAGATGAATTTAAGATGGCTGCCAAAGATATGGCTGCTGCCACAAAAAACGTATTAAAAGATGCCGGCAACCTGTTTTCTGATACAGCACATGAAGCTGTTTCCGCTGCTGTTGATACAGCCCATATTGCCATTCATTCCATGAAGGCGAAAAAAGAGGATCTTTTTGAAGCGGAAGATACGAAAAAAGCTGATCCAGAGCCGGAAGATGAATTTTTAGATGATGACTATGTAGATGACGATGATCTTTACGATTACGAGCGTCTGGACCGTTCTTCCGATGACGATAGAGAAATTTCTGTTTCTGTGAATGCCGAGGCAAGCGAAGAGCTGGCAGAAGAGGCGGAAAAAACAGAGGAAGATGTTAAGGCAGATGCACCTGCAGACGAAGAAGCAGAAAAAGCGGCCGAAGCGATTGCTGAGCCGGTAAAAGAGACTGCCACTATTGAAGAAGATACAATTTAATGCCTAAATTTAAAACGCGCCGATTGGCGCGTTTTTTGTATACAAGATCCTTTTACTTTATATGCTTGCGGATCACCTGTATTAAATTTCCTGCATCTAAAGGCTTTGGCAGATGTTCATTCATTCCTGCCAGCCGGCATTTCTTTGCATCTTCCCGCTCCAGCGCACGGATCGCCCGGGACGCCTCAAATCCATCCATTACTGGCATTACCAGATCCATTAAGATCACCGGTATCTCTCCAACTGCAGAAGCTCTGAAACGTTCCAGGGCTTCTTTTCCATTCCATGCCCTTATTACCTGCATTCCTTCTTTGCGCAGGATAAATTCGGCGATCTCCCGGCAGAAGAAAGTCACCTGGTCGCCGCCGCGGTTGTCTTTTATGGCATTTCCCGCAATATTGGTCAGTATCTTCTTTAAATGGACCGGACTTCCATACAGTTTTACGTGATCCACCTTAGGTGCCTCACTGTGAAACAGGATGTCACGTTCTGCTGCAAGAGGGATCGCCCACTGATCTACCTCTTCTAACAGTTTCTTTAAGTCAAATGCCTTCTGCTCCAGGACCACAGCTCCTGCTGACAGGCGGTCCATATCCACCCTTTCTGAGGCCAGCATCTTATCCTGACATGCTATTTCCCGCATAAGCTGCTCTTTTTCTTCTTTTTTGCGCATCCAGAAGAAAAGAAGTCCAAACACAGCATAAAGGCTGACTCCATAAAACAGCGCAATGCTCCTTAAACGGAATACAGCATCAGAGGGATAAAATACATACAGATCATAATCTCCCTTATGGTCCAGACTTCCATAGTAAACAGAGCTGTAATAATGCAGTGACAGCAGGGTCTTCGGCTGCGCTCCTTCTATGGATCCCATCAGCGCGTCAAAACCGCGGCACTTTTCTTTTAAAAACTCCAGCGTCTCTCCTGCATAAGAGACCGCCCTGTTTTTTCCAATATTTGTAAAAAGAATAAATACAGAAACAAGTAAAACCAATCCAAGGCTTAAGAATATCCTGTTTCTTTTCACTTTTTCGTCTCCTCTTTTATCTCCTCTGACAAGTTTGGAAAGAACTCTTCATTTTCCTTTTTCCTGAAGCCAGACTGCAGTTCTTCTTTCAATCTGTCCTGGATGTCAGTAAGACATTCTAACAGGAGCGGATTAAAAGCCCCGCATTCTCCATTTAAGATCATCTTAATGGCTGTTTCATGGGAAAATGCTTTTTTGTATACACGTTCACTGACAAGAGCATCATATACATCGGCAATGGACACCACCTGGGCTGAAATAGGGATCTCTTCTCCCTTCAGACCATCTGGATAGCCTTTTCCATCGTAACGTTCATGATGCCATCTGCAGATCTGGTATGCCACCTGCACCAGTTTTTCATTCTGGTACAGTTCAATGCTCTTTAACATGGACGCGCCGATCAGCGTATGGGGCTTCATGACCTCAAATTCTTCTTTGGTCAGCTTGCCTGGTTTGTTTAATATCTTCTCATCAATTCCGATCTTTCCAATATCATGAAGAGCAGATGCTGTTGTGATCAGAAACAGGTCTGACCACATCAGGTGATACTGATCCGTCTTCTGCATCAGACGCTCTAACAGCATGCCGGTAATGGTATTGATATGTAAAACATGACTTCCGCTTTCACCATTTCTGAATTCAACGACCTGGCTTAAGATGCTGATCATCATCTGGTTGTTTTTCTCTTTTTCCTGGATCTGGTCTGTTACAAGGCTGATCAGGCGGCGCTGTTTTGCATACAGCTTAATGGTATTGAACACTCTCTGATGTACCACCTGTGCATCAAAAGGACGGCTGATATAGTCAGAAGCCCCCATTTCATACGCTTTTCTTACATAGGCAGCGCCATCTTCGCTGGAGATCATGATCACCGGCGTATCTTCTATCCAGTGGTTCTGGTTCATCTGGGCCAGTACTTCAAAACCATCCATCATCGGCATATTGATATCCAGCAGGATCAGGGAAATGCCGGTTCCGTACTGCTTTAACAGGTCAATACATTCTTCTCCATTTGCAGCTTCTAATATCCTGTATTCTTCTTCCAGGATCACAGTAAGGATCTCCCGGTTCATCTGGGAATCGTCTACAATAAGGATCTGCTGCTTTTCCTTGACCTCTGCGCTGTCTATACCGGATTTTTCTGTTACCGTCATGTTTTTCCGGTTCTTTGCCTGATACATCAGACCATCTGCACGTCCTACTGCACTTTCAATGGTCTCACCATCAGCAAGGACACCGCCGATGCTGACAGACAGATGCAGCTTGGTATATCCGGGAACTTCTGCCGCGTAAACCATGTCACGGATCTGTTTTAACTTCTTTGAAAAGATCTCTTCTTCTACATCAGGAAGGATCAAAAGGAATTCATCTCCGCCATAACGGATCAGGATGTCGCTTCTTCGGATACATTTACGGATAATGCCCACCACTGTACTAAGGACCAGATCTCCTGCATTGTGGCCGCAGGTATCATTGTACAGCTTAAAATCATCCAGATCGATCATTGCCACGCCTGCATGACCTCTTACTTTCCGGATGCGGTCTTCATAATATCTGCGGTTATAGGCACCTGTAAGGGCATCCAGATACAGTTCTTCGTTATAGCCTCTTACTCTTTCAATCAGCTGCTCTCCTGCATTTTCAGATGCATCCGTGGTATCATCCAGAACATTTAATATCTCCACCACAAAGGGCTGTCCTTCGATCTCTACATACCGGGATATCTCCTGACACACCTTTGAATCCACGCACTCCAGCCTTGTCTTCTGACATTTTTCCCGAAATGCTTTCAAGGAAAGGGAATTTTTATCTTTCTCCAGACGTCTGACTGCCTCTATATCTAAAAGTCTGACCTCTGTAAATACATCTCCTAAATAAGCGAGCATCTCCTTTGCCTGTTCTTTCGTCAAAACGGCGCTGAACTTCATCTGTTTCTCCTTTTAAATCCGTCCTCAGTCACTTTTTCTTCCGCTGCAAAACATGTTCCACTTTTTTGGCTTTATTATAATCTATTTTCCCCCACACTTATCCACATTTCTCATGCACTCTAAAGGGTCTTTTCACCAGACATCTTACTCCCAGCCTAAAAGGTTCATCCACAAAAGCTGCTCTAACTGGTCATCTGCGATCACATAGGCATGGCTGACGGAATCAGAAGACATCAGCTGGTATTCACCTATATCGTCTAAATGGGTCCACCGGTCATCTAACTGTATCTTTCCCTGGGAAATGAACATATTCCAGTGGGAAATGGTCTCATCACTTCCCTTGATCTCATAAGTAATGTCCCCCTCCATCTGGTCATCCACAAAGCTGCCTGTTTTAACTGCCCAGGCGTATTCTCCCTGAGGAACATTTTCATAATAACAGTAACCGGTGGTTCCCTGACCATTCATTTTTCCATTATCCCACATGCCGTCGGAATAATTATATCTTGGACTGTCCACATTGATAAACTGCAGGGCAAGACAGCTTCCCTGAGGCTGTCCATTTTCAAAGTTTCCATAAAATGCAACTTCCGGCATGGTCATTACCAGACCTACTCCTTCTATATCTTCAGAAAGCCCGGTTCCGTCATAGAGAAAACGCTGTCCTTCAAAGGTGCCGTAAAATAACTCTGCCAGGACTTCCTGCTTCTTATCTAACAGCTTGGCTGTCTGGGTCATGTCTTTTGTTTCCATGGAGCTTCGAAGGTCTTCTAACAGCTGTTTTTCCTCCTGGGACAGTTCCTCGTATTTGGACTGTAATGGAGTGGCCTCTTCTGGTGCCGTTTCTTCTATGGCAGTTTCTTCCATATCCGCTGCAGACTGGGCATCCATGATTTCCTGCTCTGCTGCCTGGCTTTCTTCTGCCAGTTCTGCTGCAGGCCTATTTCCCATTCCAAGGGCTCCTGCAGCCGGAAAGACCAGCACAAAAGCAGCCGCCACTGCCAGCCACTGTTTGGTTAATTTATTTCCATTTTTTTCCAGTTTTTCAGTCAGTTTCATCTTTCCAGTCACCTTCTATCTCACATCCATGCCTGTACCAGCCGTCTGCATCCTTCTATGATCTCACTTTCTTTCAGGCTTGCATAGCCTAATATGACCGTAGACGGGAAGTGGTCTCTGCCTTCTCCGATCACAAAATCACTCATTCCGTATACCCTTACTCCGGCCTTTGCAGCTACTTCCACCAGCTGTTTTTCCGGCAGTCCTTTTTTATGGGTCAGAAGTACATGGATACCGGCGTATTCTCCCTGTATATCAAAAAATGGTTCCAGTTCTCTTAAACCGTTTAACAGGGTATCATGTTTTCCCTTGTAAACCGCTCTCATCCTGTTTAAATGGCGTTCGTAATACCCTTCTGTAATAAAATGGGTCAGGATGTTCTGATCGATACGGGACACAGTACATGCATAAAAACCTGCCTTTTCCCGGTATAATGCCAACAGCGGCTCCGGAAGGACCATAAAACCTACTCGGATCGCCGGGGCAATGGAACGGGAAAAGGTTCCCATGTAGATCACTTTCTGACTGTCATCCATTCCCTGAAGTGCCGGGATGGGACGGCCTTTATATCGGAACTCACTGTCGTAATCATCTTCGATCAGATACCTGTCATCCTCTGCCTTTGCCCATTTTAAAAGCTCCTGACGCCTTTTTATGGGGATAATGACACCGGTTGGATACTGATGGGAGGGCATAACATAGGCAATACTGGCTTTCGTCTTTTCCAGTTCCCTTACACTCATTCCCAAGCGGTCCATGGATACCGGGAAAATAGGATGTCCCAGACTTTCAAATACACGGAATGCCTGCTTATAAGTAGGATTTTCCAGTGCGATCCCTGTATTTCTCCCGATCAGCTGGGAAAGGAGCATTAAAAGATATTCACTTCCGGCACCTACTAAGATCTGCTCCGGCCGGCAGTGAACGCCTCTGGCTGAATGGAGGTAATCCCGGATGGCCTGGCGCAGACCATATTCTCCCTGGGGATTTCCCACTGCAAACATATCTTTATTGTCATCTACCAGTGTATTTTTACTTAATTTTCTCCATGCATTAAAAGGAAAACTGTCCAGGTCGATACCTCTTGGTGAAAAGTCCACTTTGCAGGCTAAATCTTCCGGACGTTCCTTTTTGTTTTTTTTTTCTTCCGTCTCACCATGGTATTTTACCTCCACCAGTTCTTCGATCTGGCAGACAAAATATCCTTTACAGGGAAGTGCCTCTATGTAGCCTTCTGAAAGCAGCTGCTCATAAGCTAACTGGGTGGTGCTCCTGCTTACATGGAGATTGCCTGCCAGAGTCCTGGTAGAAGGCAGTCTGCTTCCGGCGCGAAGCCTTCCGGCGCGGATCTCCCCTTTGATATAGCTGTAGATCTGCTCATAAAGGGGGATGCTGTCTTTATTTTCAATGGGCACCATTAATTCCATCGTATTCTCCTTGTATCTTCCTCTTCTGGCATCTGCAGTCAGCAGATATCAGACTGTCTTTATTAACGCTAAAAGGCTCTCTGTCTCCAGAGAGCCTTATTGCATCGCTTCACTTTATTATTTCGGCAGTTTGAAAGAACTCTTCAGAGAAACGATCCTGTTAAATACAGGATTTTCTTTGGTGCTGTCCTTGCAGTCTGCGCAGAAATAACCATTTCTTACAAACTGGAAGCTGTCATAGCTTTCCGCCTGTGCAAGAGCAGGCTCACCGTAGCATTCTTTTAAGATTGTAAGAGAGTTTGGATTTAAGTTCAGGGTTCCGTCTGCATTCAGTTTGCCCTTCTCTTCATCTACGATATTCTCATAAAGACGGCACTCGATCTTCTTTGCAGTAGGTACAGCTACCCAGTGGATGGTTCCCTTTACCTTTCTGCCTTCAAAGCCGGAACCACTCTTTGTCTCAGGATCATAGGTTCCGTGTACTACTGTTACATTGCCGTTTTCATCTTTTTCGCAGCCGGTACACTTTACGAAGTAAGCGCCCATAAGACGTACTTCATTTCCTGGGAACATGCGGAAATATTTCTTAGGAGGTTCTTCCATAAAGTCTTCTCTTTCAATGTAAACTTCACGGCCAAACGGAACCTTTCTGCTTCCCAGTTCCGGATTTTCCAGGTTGTTTGGAACATCCAGCTCTTCGATCTGTCCTTCTGGATAGTTGTCGATCACCAGTTTTACAGGATCTAAAACAGCCATCATACGGGACTTTTTAAGTTTTAAGTCCTCACGGATGCAGTATTCAAGCATTGCATAGTCAACAGAGCTGTTTGCCTTGGAAACACCTACTAACTCTACAAAACGCTTAATAGACTCAGGTGTATAACCTCTTCTGCGCAGTGCAGCGATGGATACCAGACGTGGATCATCCCAGCCGTCTACGATGCCATCTTCTACCAGCTTCTTAATATAACGCTTACCTGTAACTACGTTGGTCAGGTACAGCTTTGCAAACTCGATCTGACGAGGCGGATTTTCAAATTCGCATTCTCTTACTACCCAGTCATAGAGAGGACGGTGATCCTCAAATTCCAGGGTACAGATAGAATGGGTAATGTGCTCTACAGCATCCTCGATCGGATGAGCGAAGTCATACATTGGGTAGATGCACCACTTGTCACCGGTATTGTGGTGATGCATATGGGCTACACGGTAGATGACCGGGTCTCTCATGTTGATGTTAGGGGAAGCCATATCGATCTTGGCACGAAGAACCTTCTCGCCATCCTGATATTTGCCTTCCTTCATTTCTTCAAAAAGGCGCAGGTTCTCTTCAATAGAACGGTTTCTGTATGGGCTTTCCTTACCTGGAGTATTGAAATCGCCTCTGTACTCTCTGATCTGCTCTGCACTTAAATCGCAGACAAAAGCTTTTCCCTTCTTAATAAGGAAAACAGCGCACTCGTACATTTTTTCAAAATAGTTGGAAGCAAAGAACAGTCTGTCTTCAAAATCAGCTCCTAACCACTTTACATCTGCCATAATGGACTCAACAAACTCGCTTTTTTCCTTTGTCGGGTTTGTATCATCAAAACGCAGGTTGAATTTTCCGCCATATTTCTGTGCCAGTCCGTAGTTTAAAAGGATGGACTTGGCATGTCCGATATGCAGGTATCCGTTTGGTTCTGGTGGGAAACGGGTCTGGACGTGGTCATAAACACCTTCTGCCAGGTCTTTATCAATTTCCTGCTCTATAAAGTTCTTAGAAACCGGCTCTTTTTCTTCGGTCTCTACTACCATATCTTTTTCTGCCATAACTGCTCCTCCGTGATCTGTCGTCATAGTTATCTAAAATCATATCACATTTTCAGGCTGTAGTAAAGCCACAGCTTTCGTATGATTTTTATTATAGTTTCATCAACGTTTCATTATTGCCAATACCATAAAAATAGAATAAAATGGTCACAAATATATGAAATATGTGAAACGGAGTTACATAAAAATGAGACCAGAAACTGCATCTAAAACTTCCAGAAAGAAGATATCCTATGTGTCACGGCTCTGTATGACACTTTTAACGATACTGCTCATCCTTCTTTTCATTTTTATCATGTCTCTGGTAAACAGCATCCAGGGCACTGCCCGGGTGGTGAACTACGCAGGTCTGGTCCGTGGTAAGACCCAGCGTATTATCAAGCTTGAGATCTCCGGAAGCCCCCAGGATAAGATGATCGCTGATATCGACGCTTTTATTGACGGTCTGGAAAATGGAAGCAGCACGCTGGATCTGGTCCGCCTGGATGATGCTGATTTCCAGGCTAAAACGGAAGAACTGGAAGCCTATTTTCCCCAGTTAAAAGAGGAGATCGCACAGGTCCGCATAAAAGATTATCATCAAACGGATATTATCAACAAAAGTGAACGTTTTTTTTCAACTTTTTCAACAGGGATTTCGCTTTTAAGATAAAAAGTTCCCCGTTTTGTCAGGGATTCATCTGG
>CAVIPV010000103.1:0-3864 GCA_963644495.1 Prevotella sp.
ATGCTGTATTATATTGCAAAAAATGCTATGATAATGATACAAAACTCAGGAGGCACTCCATGAACAATCTTTCTTCCCAACCCCAGGGCTACCTTTTAGAAGACTTCCGCCTTTTCCATTTAAAAGACCAGACTTCAAGGGAATACAACTTCCACCACCATGACTTTCCCAAGATCATGATCCTTCTTTCCGGAAACGTGACCTATGTGGTGGAAGGCCGCTCTTATCCCTTAGCTCCCTGGGACATGGTCCTGGTGGATCGTGGTCAGGTACACAGGCCTGTAGTAGACGCTGCTCATCCATATGAGCGCATCCTTCTCTACCTGTCTCCCGTCTTTCTGGAAAAATACAGCACAACAAAAGCGCCTCTTACCAAATGCTTTGAGACCGCCCAGTACCGCCACTCCCAGGTTCTGCGCCTTTCCCAGGATACACTGGCTCCTTTTAAGATCCTTTTACAGAAATTAGAGGCAAATACCAGTTTCAGAAACGATGATTTTGCAGCCCCACTCCTTGCAAAAGCCCTCTGCCTGGAATTTCTCATTGAATTAAACCGGATCACCCTTTCACCAAAAGCAGGCTTTCTCACAGAAAGTACCTTAGACTACCGCATTTCCAGCCTTTTAGCCTATATCAACAGCCACTTAGAAGAGCCTATGGACGTAGTCTCTCTTTCTGCCTTAAGCGGTTTAAGCTCCTACCATATGATGCGCCTTTTCAAACAGGAGACCGGCTACACCGTGGGAAACTACATCACAGAAAAACGCCTGATCAAAGCAAGAGACCTGATCAGTCAGGGAACCTGCGCCACCCAGGCCTGCTACCTTTGCGGCTTCCAGAACTATTCCACTTTTCTGCGTGCATACAAAAAACGCTATCCAGGACGCCCCAAAGACATCCTGAACAGCGTTTAAATATTGATATCATCCCAACGTTGTATAGCCATACG
The DNA here is from genome assembly GCA_963644495.1 of Prevotella sp. Classification (GTDB taxonomy): domain Bacteria; phylum Bacillota; class Clostridia; order Lachnospirales; family Lachnospiraceae; genus Enterocloster. The sequence goes on from CAVIPV010000103.1 coordinate 950, forward strand.
CATTTACCAGCGCATCCAGCTTCACGCCCTTTTCACACAACGGGCATTTTCTGTAATCATAATAAATATAATCTGTCACATCTGCCGGGCTGTAGATCGACGTGATCGGGCATCCATTCAGTTCATCCAGCGTACTGAACACAGCCGCTGCGCTCTGCAGCTTTCCGCCATAATACTGGATTGCCTCAATACTCTTATTCAGGCTCAGTCCCGTTGTCACAACTGCCGTAAGGATCACCACATTTTTCCCATGGACCATAGGTAAAATATTTTCCCTAAATACCATTTGGCTGTTGCTGTTATACTCCGGAGTGATCACATAAATGGTCTTGTGGGCATTGGTGGAAAGAACTCCGGCCCTGGTCAGTTCCTCTGCCAGATATGCTCCGATCACCTGTGTCCCTTCCAGGCACACAATGGTATCCACTGCCTTATCAAACAAAAAGCGCTCCGCCAGATGCTTTGCAACCTCCTGTGCTTCGCTGAGTCTGGTCTTAAGAGTGGTCATGTCCAGGTAATAATTAATATGGGCATGATTAGTAGCAAAATGTCCCGGTGTTGCCTTAAGAGGTGCCTTACTTCCCGATGCAAAGATCTTTACATAACGATTATCCATAAACGTGCCTCCTTTTCAGAAAAATCAGTGATATTTCCGTTATTTTTTAATAATATTATACAAAAACGCGGATATATTCGCAAGACTTTTATACAAAAAGGACAGCCATTTCTGACTGTCCTCATAGATCCATAGCTCAATTTTCAGTTTTAATCTTATGCATCTTCACCAGACTGCTCTACCAGCTTTTCTTCAGAAGAAGTTTCTGCAACATGCTCCGTTCCAGCATTTTCTGCTCCAGTATTCTCTGCCTCAGCATTCTCCGCTGCATCCGTCTTCTCCAGATGCTCTGTATCCGGAATACCTTTGCCCTCTTCCTTCTTCTCCTCAGGCTCCGGCAGTCCCTTTACCTCACGGAAGATCTTCATAAATTCCTTACCGGTAATGGTCTCTTTCTCGATAAGGAAGGCTGCGATCTTATCCATGGCTTCCCTGTCATCGCTTAAAAGACGCTTTGCCTCATTGTAAGCATTTTTCAGGATCTTCATAACTTCCTGGTCAATATCTGCTGCTGTAGCATCACCGCAGTTTAATACAGTACGGCCGGTAAGATACTGGTTCTCCTGGCTTTCAAGGCCCATAAGGCCGAATTTTTCAGACATACCATACTGAGTGACCATAGCTCTTGCCAGGTTGGTAGCCTGCTGGATATCATTGGCAGCACCGGTGGTAACTGTCTCAAAAACGATCTCCTCAGCTGCGCGGCCGCCCATTAACTCAACCAATCTTGCCTCTAATTCCTTCTGGGTACTTAAATATTTCTCTTCTTCCGGAACATTCATAACATATCCCAAAGCGCCCATGGTTCTAGGAACAATGGTGATCTTCTGGACTGGCTCAGAATGTTTCTGCAGGGCGCTGACTAATGCATGTCCTACCTCATGGTAAGATACAATGCGGCGCTCTTCCTTGCTCATAATGCGGTCCTTCTTCTCCTTACCAACAAGGACAACCTCAACCGCCTCAAACAAATCCTTCTGGGAAACTGCGTTTCTGCCGTTCTTAACTGCATTGATGGCAGCCTCATTCATCATGTTTGCAAGGTCTGCACCAACAGCACCGGAGGTTGCAAGAGCGATCTCCTTAAAGTCTACTGTCTCGTCTAATAATACATCCTTGGAATGTACCTTCAAAATACTGATACGTCCATTTAAGTCTGGCTTATCAACAACTACACGGCGGTCAAAACGACCTGGACGTAAAAGAGCCGGGTCCAGGATCTCCGGACGGTTGGTAGCGCCAAGAACTAAAAGTCCCTTTGTAGAGTCAAAACCGTCCATTTCAGAAAGCAGCTGGTTTAATGTCTGCTCACGTTCATCATTTCCGCCCATACGGCTGTCACGACTGCGTCCAATGGCATCGATCTCATCGATAAAGATGATACATGGAGCATTTTCCGTAGCATTTTTAAACAGGTCGCGGACACGGGATGCGCCCACACCTACGAACATTTCCACAAAGTCAGAACCTGACAGGGAATAAAATGGTACATGTGCTTCACCGGCTACTGCCTTTGCAAGAAGGGTCTTACCAGTTCCTGGAGGGCCTACTAACAGGGCGCCCTTTGGAAGCTTTGCACCGATCTTGGTGTATTTTCCAGGATTGTGAAGGAAATCTACGATCTCAGTTAAAGATTCCTTTGCCTCATCTTCACCAGCTACATCCTTAAAGGTAATTCCCGTTTCCTTCTGGACATACATTTTGGCGTTGCTCTTGCCTACGCCCATGATTCCGCCGCCGCCCATACGCTTCATTGTAAAGTTCATAATGAACAGCAAGAACAGGAATGGAAGCGCATAACTTAATATCTCTAACATCAATGCATTGGAAGTATTATTTTCCCGGTTTGTAACAACGTTATTCTTTAAAATACGGTCTACAAACTTGTAATCCCCTTCCAGACGCACTACATAATATTTCATCTGCTGGGAATAGTTGGTGTCATCTGCCTTTGGCTTCACCTCGATAATGGTGCTTCCAACGCTGATAGATTCCACCTTGCCATTTTCCACCATGTTTACAAATTCATTGTAAGACAGTTCCTGACGCTGTCTGGCATTGACAGTGGAGTTCATCCAGCCCACGATCAGGATCGTCAGCAATGCCGCAACAACCAGCATGGTAATGGTCTGCCAATTACTGTTCTGATTCTGTTTGTTGTTATTATCCATACTGTATAAATTCTCCCTCTAACAGGCGTTTGTTACACGCATAAAACGTGCCAGAGCCTACTTTTTTCTATTATAATGTCAGTATAACCATAAATCAAGAAAAGAACTATTAAAATTCTGAAAACAAA
>CAVIPV010000103.1:3874-10998 GCA_963644495.1 Prevotella sp.
TATAAGTTCCATAGTTGTATAATGTATTAGTTTTTTAAAAAAGTAAACAAAAACCTATACCCAACTAACATGTCCTCTCGGAGTCCTTCATGCACCTGCCTTTGCGGCTGATTTTCCGCCAGTCGCACCCGAATTTTATCAACGTACGCCTCAAAAATTTGGGCACAACTGACAAAAAATCTTCTCGCAAAATCAGGTACAGAAAGATTCCGAGAGAACATACCACTAAAGGAGGTTCCCCACTATGCCAGTAAAATACGTATTCGTAACCGGCGGCGTTGTATCCGGACTTGGAAAAGGCATTACTGCTGCTTCCCTTGGCCGTCTTTTAAAAGCCAGAGGTTACAAAGTTACCATGCAGAAATTTGATCCCTACATCAACATCGACCCAGGTACCATGAACCCGGTACAGCACGGCGAAGTCTTTGTCACAGATGACGGCGCCGAAACTGACCTTGACCTTGGACACTATGAGCGTTTCATTGATGAAAGCCTGACCAAAAATTCCAACGTAACTACCGGTAAGGTTTACTGGACCGTTCTGCAGAAAGAGCGCCGTGGAGACTTTGGCGGAGGTACGGTACAGGTTATCCCACATATCACCAACGAGATCAAGAGCCGTTTCCACCGCAATTATAATGATAATGAAACCGAGATCGCCATCATCGAAGTTGGCGGTACTGTTGGCGACATCGAAAGTCAGCCATTCCTAGAGGCGATCCGCCAGTTCCAGCATGATGTTGGCCCGGGCAACACCTGTCTCATCCACGTCACCCTTATCCCTTATTTAAAAGCATCCGAAGAATTAAAGACCAAACCAACCCAGGCAAGCGTAAAAGATCTGCAGGGAATGGGAATCCAGCCGGATATCCTTGTATGCCGTTCTGATCATCCGTTGGATGATAATATTAAGGGTAAGATCGCACTTTTCTGCAACGTGCCAAAATCCCATGTTCTCCAGAACCTTGACGTAGAAGTTCTCTATGAAGTTCCTCTTGTAATGGAAGAAGAACATCTGGCACAGGTTGCCTGCGAATGTTTAAATCTGCCATGCCCGGAACCAGACTTAAAAGACTGGTCTGCTATGATCGATGCATGGAAGCATCCTGAAAAAGACGTAACCGTTGCACTGGTAGGAAAATATACACAGCTTCATGACGCTTATATCTCTGTTGTAGAAGCATTAAAGCACGGCGCCGTTGCCAACAGGGCACAGGTACACATTAAATGGATTGATTCTGAGACTGTAAGCCCTGAAAATGTTGACGAAAAGTTAGGTGACGTTGACGGCATCCTGGTACCCGGCGGCTTTGGTGACCGCGGTATCGATGGTATGATCTGCGCGATTCGCTATGCAAGAGAGCACCAGGTTCCATTCCTTGGCCTCTGCCTTGGCATGCAGCTTTCTATCGTAGAATTTGCAAGAGATGTGATCGGCTGGAATGATGCCCACAGCGTGGAATTAGACCCGGCTACCACACATCCTGTGATCCACCTGATGCCAGACCAGGACGGCGTGGAAGACATCGGTGGTACTTTAAGGCTTGGTTCCTATCCATGTGTTCTGGATAAAAATTCTAAGGCATATGGCCTTTACGGCGAAGAGACCATCCATGAGCGCCACAGACATCGTTACGAAGTAAACAATGACTACAGAAAGTTCCTTACTGACCACGGCATGATGTTATCCGGTATGTCTCCTGACAACCGTATCGTGGAAATGATCGAACTGCCAGATCATCCATGGTTCTTAGGAACACAGGCTCATCCAGAACTTAAGTCCCGTCCAAACCGCCCACATCCGCTGTTTAAGGGCTTTATTGGAGCAGCTTTAAAACATCAGGACAAGTAATCAACCACAACGGATCGTCCTGACTGAATAAAAACGATCAAAAAAACACATCCTGTTTACAGCAGACCAGATCACGTATCCCTGATCCACACACTGTTTACAGGAGGTGTTTTTTTATGGAAAAATATAAGTTTAAAGACAAAACCGATCTAAAAAACAATGCATCCACAAATCCCTTTGATGACTCCGACATCCAGGCCTGCTCCGCTACCGACTGCACCGGCCTGATTCCGGTGTTGCCACAGGATGAAGCGGAAGTGGAGGCATATGAGGATATTTACCCCTATGTATACTCACAAATCCCGCGCTGACGCGCTCATCTGTCTGCTGCGCAGACGATTCGTTCTTTAATGGTTTGCGAAAAACAAATGTCTGCTAACGCAGCCGCTTGTTTTTCTCTGCACGCATTACGTTGTAAAAACAACGGAATAGAAAAAGCCCATGCCGCTGCCCACCGTGGCAGCCTGCATAGGCTTTTTCCCTATTCTCCCTCTATTTCTCATGCATAAATCTTCCAAGGAATTCCTTCGTCTGCTCTCTCTGCGGATTTGCAAAGATCTCAGCCGGTGTTCCCTCTTCCACGATCACGCCATTTGCCATGTACACAACATGAGTGGATACATCTCTTGCAAATGCCATCTCATGGGTAACGATGATCATGGTCAGACCTTCTTTTGCCAGCTTTCGCATAACTTCCAGAACCTCTCCAACCATCTGCGGATCCAGGGCAGATGTAGGCTCGTCAAACAGCAGTACCTCCGGCTCCATAGCCAGGGCTCTTGCAATAGCTACACGCTGTTTCTGACCGCCGGAAAGCTGTCTTGGTTTTGCATTGATATAAGGAGCCATGCCAACTTTTTCCAGATAATACATGGCCTTCTGCTTTGACTCTTCCTTGCCCTTCTTTAACACTTTTACCTGTCCCACCATGCAGTTCTCAAGAACAGTCATGTTGTTGAACAGGTTAAAGCTCTGGAATACCATACCAACTCTGGAACGGTATTTCGGGGCATTTACCTTTGCATCGGCAATATTATTTCCATGATATAAGATCTCGCCGGTAGTAGGTGTTTCCAGTAAGTTTAAACAGCGAAGCAATGTGGACTTACCAGAACCGGAAGCTCCGATAATACAGGTAACATCCTTGCTGTTTACTGTAAAATCAATATCCTTTAAGACCAGATTGGTGCCAAAGGTCTTGCTTAAATGGCGGATCTCCAAAATCTTTTCGCTCATTACTGCTCCTCCTTCTTATCATCCGAGTAACGGTACATACCGCTGGTATAAGCCAGTGTATCGGTAGTTGCCAGGTCGAAATTGTCTGCACCATCCATTTTCTTCTCCCACAGACGCAGCAGTCTGGAGCAGGTAAATGTCATGATAAAGTACATGATCATGGTAATGGTATAAGTCTCAAAGTTCATGTAAAGAGCGCCTGCAGCTGCCTTTGTCTTATATAACAGCTCTGCCACACCAATAACAGAAAGTACGCAGCTGTCCTTGATATTGATGATCAGGTTGTTGCCGATCTGAGGCATCAGGTTACGGAGAGCCTGAGGCAGGATAACGTAGATCATGGTCTGAACATGGGTCATACCAATGGATTTTGCTCCCTCAGTCTGTCCCGGATCAATAGAAAGGATACCGCCTCGTACAGTTTCTGCCATATAGGCACCTGTATTAATGGATAAGATAAAATAAGCAGCCTGGGTAATGGTAGAATTAATCCCCAGTAAAGGCATAAGGCCATAGTAGATAAACATAGCCTGGGCCATCATAGGTGTACCCCTGAAGAACTCCACATAGGCATTTAAGATCAGGCGTACCACCCATAAAAATCCCTTCTTTAAAGGATTGTCCCCTTTTTCAGAAGGAATGGTCTGAATAATACCTACGGCAAAGCCGATGAGACAGCCCACCAGCGTACCTACTAATGCGATCTTTAAGCTGACGCCTGCACCCTGCAGCATAGACATGCCGTAGCGGTTGAATACGACCATTACACGGCCCAAAAAATCTGTTGGCATAACTTTCTCCTTTTTATCTCTTCAATTAGTTTGCCAGAGGCTGTACGGAAATTGCCTCATCCATCATTGCAGAGAAATCATCTTTTGTCATCTTGGCCAGAACACTGTCAATAGCATCCTTCAACTCAGTATTGCCCTTCTTTAAGGAAATACCAATGTTGATATCTTCGTCAGTCACCTGGAAATCATCTTCGCCGCCGCCAAACTCAAGGAGCTTGAAATCTGGATAAGCAACTAAAGCTCCCTTACCAGTTGGCTGGTCAGTTACAACCAGGTCACACTTGTCAGCATTTAAGGACATCAGCATATCTGGTGCACTTGCTGTTGCAGCTAAGATATTTGCATCCTTGATCTGTGGAAGGCAGGTATCATACCAAATGGTGCTCTGCTGGGAAGTACAGGTAGCGCCAGCCAGATCAGCTACGCTCTTTGCATCAGCATACTTGCTGCCGTTCTTAACCAGAGTAACAATGGTTGCATAGTAATATGGCTCTGTAAAATCAACTGCCCGCTTGCGCTCTTCTGTAATGGACTGGCCAGCGATAACGCAGTCAACCTGTCCGGTACTTACAGCAGGGATCAGGGAATCCCAGTCAAGACGTACGATCTGCAGATCATATCCTAACTCATCACAGATCTTCTTAGCCATCATAACATCGTATCCATAAGCATATTCGTTGCTGTCGTTGATCGGTACAGCGCCGTTGGAGTCATCTGGCTGTGTCCAGTTATATGGTGCATATGCACACTCCATAGCTACCTTTAAAACTTTCTTTTCGCCGGAAGCTTCTGTGGTCTCTTCTGCTGCACTCTCTCCTGCTGCAGTTGTCTGCTCTGCCGGAGCTGCTGTAGTAGCTGCAGTATTGCTTCCGCCGCATGCTGTTAATGCACCTGCTGCCATTACACCTGCAAATGCCAGGCTCATTGTTCTCATTACGTTTCTTTTCATAATCGTTCTCTCCTCTTTGCCTGTATTTTTGAAAGTCCGTTCTGCAAAAAATGCCGGATCCTGAACATAAAAAGTCATACCCGCTACAGGTATGACTTCTTCGTTTTCCTTGGCTTCTTTCGCGAAACAGCCTTCCTGACTGCTGATATCTGTATAATTTCAGCATTTTTCCCGCTTAGTATAGCATAACTGTTCCGCTTTTCCAATAGTAATTTTTATTTTAACAATACCATATACTGTTATTTCTGCCTATTTTTTCTCAGCTGCCTCAGAAGCTGCCTTTGCTTTCTCTGCCTTTTTGATCATCAGATCTGTCATCTTCTGCTGATATTCTTCATCGGCTGTGATCTCATTTCCATTTTCATCTACTTCTACAGCAAATAAAAAGGTCCTTGCGTCATTGATCTCGTAGCTGCAGGTCACCAGTGTATACAGCGTCTTTACCGGATACTCCACCGATTCTGCATAAGAGCATGGGGCAATCATTTCTTTTACAAATTCATCAAATGCTTCCTGACTCTTAAAGCGGGTCTTGCGCACAATAGACTTTGCCTCTCCATAATAACAGGATACTGCTTTTAAACGGATCTCCCGTTCTGGCGTATAAATAGAGAAGTACTGATGCTCTTTAAAATAAGAAGGATCTTTATAACGGACAATATCCTTGAACATGCTTCCGTTCTTCATATTGTGGCCGTAAAGGATATTATTTCTTCCTTCAAAATCTCCTTCACTTTCATAATCCAGATAAATGCTTCCTGCAACGCTTGCTTCCCCGTGGAAATCATGTTTCAGGTAAAAATCATTATCCGTTCCCTGAACGATGGGGTAACTGACCTTAGTATCCGGGATATGGATCCATCCTATGGTATCTGGATTTTCCTCTTTCAGCACATCAAAATCATAAGGTGACTGATACGTTTCTTTTTCAGGTTCTGTCTCCTGCTCTTTTGTTTCTTCTATTATAATTGTCTCCTGGGTCGTCTGGGCTGCTTCTCTTGCAAGGCGCTCATATTCTTCCTGGGCTTTCTTATCTGCAAGATAACTTCGCAGGGTCAGGCCGCCGCTTACCAGAAATACCAGCAGGGCAACACAGACCATGATCTTCCACAGCGTACCTCTGCCGCTTTTTTTATTACCTTCCATGCTTTATTTCTGTCCTTTATGCTGTATAGTTTTTCTTTTTTACAGGTTCCTTCTGCCACTGTCCGGATCTTGCCACTGCCTCATGCATCAAAAGAAGCAGTTCCATAAAGCTGCGGAAACTTACCTGACAGCGTTTTTCCTTCCAGCCGATGGTCCCCTGCCATGTGGCATTTCTGCGAAACAGGATACGGACTACAAAAGTGGCCGGGCCATAATTTCCATTTTCCACATGGAAACTGCGTGGGATGATCACAGAATGTTCTCTTGCATTTTCAGGAAGAGGATCGATCATCTCTGCGATTTTTTCCCTTAATTCAAATTCATTGTAAAATACTCTTCTGTCTTCCACTGCAGGATGGGACACATCGCCGCTCATATTATGGTCTTCATAATTGCGCACTGCTACTTCGCACATCTTCTTTCCAAGACCATAAGGAAGTCTGGTAACTCCGTTTCCCAGCTGCTGGTCGAAAAAGTCCATTAATTCCATAAAACTGTCAAAATGTCTTTTTACAGAAGTTTCTAACTGTTCAATCTCTCCCTGCCAGGAAGCATAATAGCGATACTGCACATGAAGACGGAAATCAGCCAGTTTCCCCTTATTTTCCGGCTCTAAAGCTTCCATCCGGTTCTCTGTCTCATCTTCCATCAGATCTGGCAGATACTTTTTTCCAAAATTACGCTGATCCACACTCTTCATAGGATAATGGATCTCGTCAAACAGTTCTTCCAGGATAAATACCATCTCTGACAGGCTGTAAAAGGCAATACCTCCATTTTTGCTGTCATGGTAGATGCGTCCTTTTAAGATCCTGTTCTCAAAATCATCTACTGCAATATGGACCTGCCGGTAAGAGTTAGGTATGGCTCCTGTTTTTGCTACTGACATTTTCTCACCCACTTTTCTATCTTATATCATCTCAATTTGTCATAATACACACAGGTTATCATCTTATACTATTACTAGTATAGCAACTGGTGGTTACAAAACGGTTATAAAACACTGTAATTTTATATTTTTTACGGGAATAAACTGGACATTTTTGCACCGTGTGAGTATACTTAAAGTACGTATTTACGTGTTTATATATAAAATTTATGATACCAGGGTCAAAAGGTCTAAAATCCGACGCAAGCTTGCTTGCAGGAG
>CAVIPV010000104.1:0-9064 GCA_963644495.1 Prevotella sp.
GTCCGTTTAAAGCCTCAGGTAAAATTCCTGGTAAATGGGGCCGGATTTGGAAAGATCGGCAATGTATGTGATCTTCCTGAAAATGACCAGACAGGAATGGTGCAGGTAAACTGTATTGCCCTGACAGCTGTCACCACTATGGTCCTTCCTTTTATGCCACAGAACAGCCGTATCCTGCAGTTTGCCTCCAGCGCAGCCTTTCTGCCTCAGCCGGGATTTGCGGTATATGCGGCTACAAAGGCTTATGTATTAAGCTACAGCCGGGCATTAAACAGGGAATTAAAGAGCAGGAAGATATTTGTAACAGCGATCTGTCCGGGACCTGTTCGTACCGAATTTTTCCATATTGCACAGACAACAGGTGAAATTCCATTATATAAAAAGGTGGTCATGGCAGATCCGGGAAAGGTCGTGGCAAAAGCAATCCGGGACAGCATTGCAGGACGGGAAGTTTCCGTATATGGGATATGGATGAAAGTATTTTGGGTCCTTGCAAAAGTATTTCCTCACAGCCTGATTTTGGATATTATGGAAAAGATCGAATATGCTCCGGGAAAGGAACGTTGGTAAGATGCAGAAACTGAAAGTAACCTCCAATGAGGCAGGACAGAGACTTGACAAACTGCTGGCAAAATATTTAAGTCAGGCGGGAAAAGGCTTTCTCTATAAAATGATGCGCAAGAAGAACATTACTTTAAATGGAAAGAAATGTGACGGTTCGGAGCGGGTGGAAGAAGGAGATGAGATCAGTCTGTTTATGGCAGATGAGACCATTGAGAAGTTTTCTGCGCCTCTGCCGGAACTGGAAGCCTTAGGAAAAGAAAGATCAGGGAAAGAAAACGCCGGGGATACAGGAAAAGCTGGGAAAAACGGGGAAAATGGCAGCAGGAAGAAAAAACAGGAGTTATCCATTGTATATGAGGATAAAAATGTGATCATCGTAAACAAGCCTTCCGGCATGCTTTCCCAGAAAGCAAAAGAGGGAGATGTTTCCTTAAATGAGCATATTTTAAATTATCTCATTGACTCCGGACATCTGCCAGTAAGTCAGCTGCGAACCTTTAAGCCTTCGATCTGCAATCGTCTGGATCGTAATACCAGCGGCCTGGTGGTAGCAGGAACTTCATTACAGGGCCTTCAAATCATGAACGCAGTGTTAAAAGACCGCAGCATCCATAAATATTATCAGTGTATTGTCAAAGGTAAGATTGACAAGCCCCAGATGATCGCCGGTTTCTTAAAGAAGGATGAGGCGAAAAACACAGTGCAGATCTATCCCTTAGAAGTAGAAGACAGTGTTCCCATCATGACAGAATATGTGCCTGTAGCCAGCAATGACAGGGCAACGCTTTTGCGGGTTACATTGATTACAGGACGCAGCCACCAGATCCGCGCTCATTTGGCTTCCATTGGACATCCGATCTTAGGGGATTTTAAGTATGGTGATCAAAAGTTAAACGAACAGATCCAGAAGAAATATAAGGTCCGTTCCCAGCTGCTCCATTCATGGAAACTGGTGATGCCGGAAAAACTGGCGCAGCCTTTGGATTATCTGGCGGGAAAAGAGTTTATTGCCCCGCTGCCTGCGGCTTTTAAGAAGGTGCTAAAGGGCGAAGGCCTTGAGGCAGATTCTTGACAGAAAAGTGGCTTTGGGGTATGCTTATAGAATGAGCATAGACAAATTTTATATAACTATATGACGAGAGGATAAAATACAATGGGAAAGATTATATTAACCGGCGACCGCCCAACTGGACGCCTTCATGTAGGACATTATGTAGGTTCTTTAAAGAGACGAGTAGAGCTGCAGAATTCCGGTCAGTTTGATGAGATCTATATTATGATCGCAGATGCGCAGGCTCTTACAGATAACGCAGATAACCCTGAAAAAGTACGTCAGAATATCATTGAAGTAGCATTAGACTATCTGGCATGTGGTCTGGATCCTGCAAAATCCACATTATTTATCCAGTCCCAGGTACCGGAGCTTTGCGAGATGACTTTCTACTATATGGATCTGGTAACTGTATCCAGATTACAGCGTAATCCTACTGTAAAATCTGAGATCCAGATGCGTAATTTCGAGACCAGCATCCCGGTTGGTTTCTTTACCTATCCGATCAGCCAGGCAGCAGATATCACTGCATTTAAGGCAACTACCGTTCCAGTTGGTGAGGACCAGGCTCCGATGATCGAGCAGACCCGTGAGATCGTTCACAAGTTCAACACCGTATACGGCGGCAATCTGGTAGAGCCGGAGATCCTGCTTCCAGACAACAAAGCATGCCTGCGTCTGCCAGGTATCGACGGAAAGGCAAAGATGAGCAAGTCTTTAGGAAACTGCATCTATCTGTCTGATTCCGAGGAAGATATCAAAAAGAAGATCATGTCCATGTTCACCGATCCGAACCATCTGCGTGTTCAGGATCCGGGACAGGTTGAAGGAAATCCTGTATTTATCTATCTGGATGCATTCTGCCGCGATGAGCATTTTGAGAAATATCTGCCAGAATACAAGAACCTGGATGAATTAAAGGCTCATTACACAAGAGGCGGCCTTGGTGATGTTAAGGTGAAGAAGTTCTTAAACAATGTGATCCAGGATGAACTTCGCCCGATCAGAGAACGCAGAAAAGAGATTGCAAAGGATATTCCAGCTGTATACAAGATCCTGGAAGAAGGAAGTATCAAGGCAGAAAAGAAAGCAGCACAGACTCTTGCAGAGATGAAGCGCGCCATGAAGATCAACTACTTTGAAGACAAAGAACTGATCGCGGAGCAGGCAGCAAGATTTTCCAGTGAGGCTGATGCATAATTCGCTTTAAGGGTAAGATGTTTGCTTCTCTACAGGAAAAAGGTGTATTGATACAAAATGAAACAAAGAGAAAATCAAATTGGATAATTAAAAGGTAATTGTATATTTATAGCGCAGGGAAATGTTATATGGCAATTTTCCTGCGCTTATTATATGTTTGGGCAAAATTACATGACAATCAATTCATACTCTCTCGAACCAAGACCGATCTTTTCTGCGTGTTCAAGACAGCTTCTCCATTCAGATTCCGGGGTAGAGTTGCGGAAATGGTCGTGGTGGTCTACGAAGTCTTTCTTTTCCATGTTTTTGGCAAGCTGGCTTCCTGGCATTGGGGTGGATTTGAGGCAGGCGTCTACGCAGGCCTGATCAAGTGCCAGTGGGTCGAAGGAGGCAAACATACCGATATTTGGAAGGATCGGCACGTCATTTTCACCGTGGCAGTCGCAGTTGGGAGACACATCTACTACCAGAGAAATATGGAAGTTTGGACGGTCGTCTACAACTGCTTTGGTATATTCAGCCATACGACAGTTTAACAATTCGTTGGCAGTGTCATTATCAAAGGCAATGGCATCAAAGTTGCAGGCACCCAGACAGCGGCCGCAGCCTACGCAGTGTTCCTGATCCACATGCATTTTTCCGGAAGCTTCATCAAAGATCAGACCACCGTTGGCACATTCTCTTTGGCATTTGCGGCAGCCTCTGCACATATCCTGTTCAATATGTGGTTTTCCGCTGCTATGCTGGTCTTTCTTCCCGGCTCGGGAACCGCAGCCCATACCGATATTTTTGATGGTTCCGCCAAAACCGGTCATTTCATGGCCTTTAAAATGGGTCAGACTGATAAATACGTCTGCATCCATGATCGCACGTCCAATCATTGCTTCTTTTACATATTCTCCGCCATTTATAGGCACAGCTACATCGTCGGTGCCTTTCAGACCGTCGCCAATGAGGATAGGACATCCTACAGTCAGTGGTGTAAATCCATTTTCCCAGGCACATTCCAGATGCTCCAAAGCGTTTTTGCGGCTTCCCGGATACATGGTATTGCAGTCTGTTAAAAATGGTTTTCCACCCAGTTCTTTTACAACATCTGCAACAGCTTTTGCGTAGTTAGGACGAAGATAACTGATATTTCCCAGTTCTCCAAAATGCATCTTAATAGCAACAAATTTGCCGTCCATAGCCAGTTTTTCGATGCCGGCCTTTTTGATCAGCTTCTTTAATTTAGTTGGAAGTCCGTCTCCAAAGGCAACGGTGTGAAAATCTGTAAAATAAACTTTTGATGGCTTCATGTGATACCTCGCTTTTGTGTGATTTTTTGATTAGGTGATAATTTTTTTTCTATAGTATAATGCAAAAAACGGGGAATGGCAAATATGAATTGTTTTTGATATAATGAGTGAAGACAAAAACAAGCGGCTGCGAAGCAGGCATTTGTTGCCAAGCATATCGAGGAGGCGCCAGTGGCGCGTCCGCTGATTTTTGTCGAGCCATTAACGAAAGGACAGCGAAAAATGGGAACATGGAAAACAAGGGGGCTTCGGGGCTCTACTTTGGAAGACCTGATTAATCATACAAATGAAAGCTACAGGGAGAAGAAGCTGGCTTTGATTCAGAAGATCCCAACCCCCATTACTCCCATTGAAATAGATAAGGCAAGCAGACATATTACACTGGCTTATTTCGACCAGAAGAGTACCGTAGACTACATCGGGGCGGTACAGGGGATACCGGTGTGTTTTGATGCAAAGGAGTGTGCGGTAAAAACATTTCCTCTCCAGAATATCCACCCACACCAGATCAAATTTATGGAAGAATTTGAACAGCAGGGGGGCATATCTTTTATTATTGTCCATTATACGGCTTTGGATGAAATGTATTATGTGCCCTTTAAAGACGTAAAAAAGTTCTGGGACCGCATGGAAGCTGGCGGCAGAAAAAGCTTTACCTACGACGAAATTGACAAAAACTGGAAAATACGTTCCCACAGGGATATGTATGTTCATTACCTGGAACCATTGTCCATGGACCTAAGCCGCAGGGAAAATGACCAGGAGTTATCAGATGAGCCCACATAAGAAAATGGTACAGTCCAGCTAAGAAGGTCAGCAGAAAAATCCAGAAATACGTTGACAAGAAAAACATTAACCTTTATAATAAGAAACACGTTAATGAATTATCACTCTACCACGATAAAGCGATGAGGGATAAAGAGCTAAAAGAGAACGCCATTTACACCGGCGAAAAGATAAGGGAGATGTGCCATGACAAAGAAAAACAAACTGATCCACACCCCGGAAGGAGTCAGGGATATTTATAACGGAGAATGCCGCAGAAAGCTGGCAGTCCAGGAGAAGATCCTCCATACATTATATCTGTACGGTTATGAGCATATCCAGACCCCAAGTTTTGAATATGCGGATATTTTCAATGAAGACCGGGGAAGCGTAAGCGCCCAGGAAATGTTCAAGTTCTTTGACCGGGACAATAACATGCTGGTACTCCGGCCGGATATGACCCCGGCAGTGGCAAGATGCGTGGCAAAATATTTTATGGATGATGATATGCCTCTGCGTCTGTGCTATTTAGAGCGTACCTTTAAGAACAATACCAGTTATCAGGGATACTTAAAAGAGCGTGCTGAGTCCGGTGCAGAGTTCATCGGTGATGACTCACCAGATGCTGATGCTGAGATGATCACCATGGTTATTGACTGTTTAAAGGCAGCAGGCTTAAAGGAATTCCAGGTGGAATTAGGAGAGGTTGCATTTTACAGAAGCCTGTTGCAGCAGTCCGGATTGGATGAAGATGCCCAGGCCCGGTTAAATGACCTGATCGAAAATAAGAACCGTTTCGGTGTAGAAGAGTTTTTAAAGAACCAGGACATGGAAGAGAGCCTGAAAGAAGCCTTTTTAAAGCTTCCAGAGCTGTTTGGCGGTATCAACCAGATTAAAAAGGCAAAGACCTTGACCGACAATCCACAGGCATTAGCAGCTATTGAGCGGCTGGAGCGGGTACATACTTTATTAGAAGAGTACCACATGGCTGATTATGTATCTTATGACCTGGGAATGTTAAGCAGATACCAGTATTATACAGGCATCATTTTCAAGGCATATACCTATGGAACCGGTGATTACATTGTTACCGGCGGCCGTTACAATAAACTGTTAGTCCAGTTTGGAAAAGACACTCCGGCAGTTGGATTTGCCATTGTGGTAGACCAGTTAATGGCAGCTCTTTCCAGACAGCAGATCCACATTCCAGTGCAGTTAGTAAATACAGTGATCCTTTATGAGCCTTCAGCCAGACAGAGCGCCGTGCGTTTAAGCCGTTTCTTCCGTTCTGAGGAAACTCCGGTGCAGTCCATGGTCATGGAAGATGGAAAGAGCCTGGAAGACTATAAGGGAATGGCAAAGAAGAGAGGACTTCGCACCATTTTATGCCTGAAAGACACAGGAGATACAGTCACAGCCTTTGACATGCTTACAGGAAATGTAGATGAAACACCTGTATCTGCATATGGTGTCAGGGAAATTTTGTAAGAGACCCGAAAAGCATACTGGATATAAAAGGAGATAAAGCAACATGAGATATCTGACCATAGCATTAGCCAAGGGCCGTCTGGCATCCAAGGCAATGGATATGTTTGAACAGATCGGCATTTCCTGTGAGGAGATGAAGGACAAGAACTCCAGAAAGCTGATCTTTGTAAATGAAGACCTGGGCATCCGTTTCTTCTTAGCCAAGGCAAATGACGTTCCTACTTATGTAGAATACGGCGCTGCAGACATCGGCATCGTCGGCCGCGATACCATTTTAGAGGAAGGAAGACGACTGTATGAGGTCCTGGACCTGGCAATGGGAAAATGCAGGATGTGCGTCTGCGGACCGGAGTCAGCAAGAGAGCGGTTAAAACACCATGAACTGATCCGTGTAGCTACCAAATATCCACACATCGCAAAAGATTATTTCTATAACCAGAAATACCAGACGGTAGAGATCATTAAATTAAACGGCTCCATTGAGCTGGCACCCATCGTAGGACTTTCTGAGGTGATCGTAGATATTGTGGAGACTGGTTCTACTTTAAGGGAAAATGGTCTGGTAGTATTAGAAGAGGTCTGCGACCTTTCAGCCCGCATGGTAGTCAACCAGGTGAGCATGAAAACGGAAAATGAGCGGATCACCAAGATCATCAAGGATTTTCAGGGACTTTTAAAAGAAAAAGAGAGGGCGGACAAATGAGGATCGTAAAATTAGATGAAGCATCTATGAAAAATATTCTGGCAGACATGTTAAAAAGAGACCCAAACAACTATGATGCCTACACAGAAACGGTGCAGGAGATCGTAGATCGGGTAAAAGCAGAAGGAGATGCGGCTGTTTTTGACTATACAAAGAAATTTGATAAAGCAGAGATCAATGCAGGCAACATCCGTGTAACAGAAGCAGAGATCAAAGAAGCTATGGAAGCAGTAGATCCACATCTTCTGGAAGTAATGAAGAAATCCATGGAAAACATCCGCCGTTACCATGAAAAACAGAGGAGAAACAGCTGGTTTGACTCCCAGCCGGACGGCACTATTTTAGGACAGAAGATCACAGCCTTAGAAAGCGCCGGTGTGTATGTACCTGGTGGCAAAGCGGCCTATCCTTCTTCTGTGCTTATGAACATCATCCCGGCAGAGGTAGCTGGTGTAAAGCGGATCGTTATGGTCACACCTCCTGGAAAAGATGGCAAGGTAAATCCGGTTACACTGACAGCTGCACATCTGGCTGGTGCTACGGAAGTATATAAAGTAGGCGGTGCACAGGCCATCGCAGCCCTTGCTTTCGGCACAGAGTCTATTCCAAGAGTCAGCAAGATCGTAGGACCCGGAAATATCTTCGTAGCCCTTGCAAAGAAAGCTGTATACGGTCATGTAAGTATTGACAGCATCGCAGGACCAAGCGAGATCCTGGTAGTGGCAGATGAGACTGCCAATCCAAGATATGTGGCAGCTGACCTGTTAAGCCAGGCAGAACATGACGAGCTGGCAAGCGCCATTTTAGTTACCACCAGTATGGAGCTGGCTGAGAAGGTTTCCAAAGAAGTAGACGGCTTCTTACAGGTATTATCCAGAAGTGAGATCATTAAAAAATCCCTGGATAACTACGGCTATATCCTGGTAGTAGATACCATGGATGAGGCAGTGGAGACAGCCAATAACATTGCTCCGGAACATCTGGAGTTAGTAACTGCTAATCCGTTTGAAGTAATGACAAAGATCCGCAATGCAGGAGCCATTTTCATTGGTGAATACAGTTCTGAGCCACTGGGAGACTATTTTGCAGGACCGAACCACATCCTTCCTACCAATGGAACAGCGAAATTCTTCTCACCTTTGGGCGTAGACGATTTTATTAAGAAATCCAGCATTATTTATTATTCCAGAGAAGCTCTTGAAAAGGCCCACAAGGACATTGAGGACTTTGCAGAGGCAGAGCACCTGACCGCACATGCAAATTCCATCAGAGTCAGATTTGAATAAGACGTAGGAGAGTATAGAAAATATGGAACGCATTGCGCAGATCACACGAAATACCAACGAAACCAAGATAAACATGACCTTAAACCTGGACGGCAGCGGAAAAGCCAATATCCATACAGGCATCGGCTTTTTTGACCATATGTTAAACAGCTTCGCCCGCCATGGCTTTTTTGATTTGGATCTTACTGTAGACGGGGATCTGGAAGTGGATACCCACCATACCATTGAAGATACGGGAATTGTACTGGGACAGGCGATCCGCCAAGCAGTCGGTAATAAAAAAGGCATCCGCCGTTATGGTTCCCAGATTCTTCCTATGGACGAGGCCTTAGTTATCTGTGCTTTGGATCTTTGCGGAAGACCGTATCTGGTT
This sequence comes from Prevotella sp., assembly GCA_963644495.1. Lineage (GTDB taxonomy): Bacteria > Bacillota > Clostridia > Lachnospirales > Lachnospiraceae > Enterocloster. The sequence continues at coordinate 8,729 of CAVIPV010000104.1, forward strand.
TATGATCTAAACCTGGACCGGGAAAAAGTAGGTGATCTGGAGACAGAAATGGTGCGGGAATTTTTCTATGCAGTATCTTACGGCGGGGAAATGAATCTTCATCTGCGCCAGATGTCTGGAAGCAACAATCATCATATTATTGAGGCAGCTTTTAAGGCATTTGCAAAGGCATTAGACGGAGCCACCGGCTATGATCCAAGGCTTACGGATGTATTATCTACAAAGGGAAGTCTGTAGAAAAAGCCTTTAAAAACCCACATTCAGGAATAGTAAAGGAGACAAACCATGCAGCTGTATCCGGCAATCGATATGAAAAATGGAAAATGCGTCCGTCTG
>CAVIPV010000104.1:9074-10940 GCA_963644495.1 Prevotella sp.
TCCGTCTGCGTCAGGGGGCATTTAAAGATATTACCGTATATTCGGAACATCCAGAGGAGATCGCGGCTCTCTGGCAGGAAAAAGGAGCTACATTTTTACATCTGGTAGACTTGGACGGGGCGCTGGCAGGACGTTCTGTCAACGAAGAGACCATTAAAAAAATCGTTTCTTCTGTGAATATCCCTGTAGAGATCGGCGGCGGCATCCGCTCGGAAGAAGCCATTAAAAACATGCTTTCTTTAGGCGTGAAACGTGTGATCATAGGAACAAAGGCAGTAGAAGAGCCGGAGTTTTTAAAGGATATGGTGGAGAAATTTGGGGCAGATGCCATTGCTGCAGGCGTTGACGCCAAAGACGGCATGGTTGCGATCCAGGGGTGGGAACAGGTAAGCACTGTTACAGCTACAGATCTCTGCCTGAAAATGAAGGAATACGGCGTAAAGCACATTATTTATACAGATATTTCCAGAGACGGCATGCTTTCAGGCCCAAATATTCCGGCAACAAAGAAGCTGACAGAGGAAACAGGACTTGACATCATCGCTTCCGGCGGCGTATCCTGTATGGAAGACCTGGACGGCCTTTACAAAGCGGGAATTTCCGGCGCTATCATTGGAAAAGCCCTTTATGAGAAGCGGGTAGACTTAAGTGAGGCAGTCCGCCGTTTTGAAAAATGCACTGACAAGGAGTAAATGAAAATGGATAATAAAAAACTGATCGCAGGCTTCGGCTACCAGGAAGGACGTATCAGCAGCTGGGACGGAAAGCGCACTTATACAGCCTCTGCTCCCCAGCTTGCCAAGCACTGCTGTGATAATGGAGCCGATGAGATCCTGGTTTATGACTGGTCTGTAACCGATGAGGACCATGAAGCTGCCATTGCAGTGATCAAAGAGGTGTGCAGGGAAGCAGATGCCCCGGTCATCGCAGGGGGCAGAGTAAAGCGCATGGAAGATGTAAAGAAATACCTTTACGCAGGCGCCAGCGCTGTATTTTTAGACATGAGCAAAGAAGAAAACGCAGATATGATCAAAGAGGCTTCTGACCGCTTTGGAAAAGAGAAGATTTACGCTTATCTGCCAACAGATGCTTATCTGGATCATGTAAAGGACTATGAGGCAGCAGGCGCATCTGTAATGCTTCTGAATACAGCTGGTAGTGTGCCCTCTTTACTGGAAATGGCTTCAATCAGCGACAGCGAAGCCCCATTTTTATTCTTCTTACAGGCAAAGGATGACGCAAAAGATACAGCTGAAAGTCTGAAAAATGCTTTTGGCTGCGGAAATATCTGCGGCGCTGTGCTCACCTTTACAGAAGATACCATGGAGTCTTCCATGACCATTAAACAGTCTTTAAAGGCAGCAGGAATTTCCGTAGATACCTTTGAGTCTTCTGTAGACTGGAAAGATTTTAAATTAAACAGCGACGGACTGATCCCGGTGATCGTTCAGGATTATAAGACCAATGAAGTATTGATGTTGGCCTATATGAATGAGGAGGCATTTAACAACACACTTGCAACCGGTCGCATGACCTATTTCAGCCGCAGCCGTCAGGCACAGTGGGTAAAAGGCGAGACCAGCGGACATTTCCAGTATGTAAAATCTTTAAAGATCGACTGTGACAATGATACTTTACTTGCAACGGTAAAGCAGATCGGCGCTGCCTGCCACACAGGCAATCGTTCCTGTTTCTACACCACACTGGCAGAGAAGGAATATAAAGAGACCAATCCCTTAAAGGTATTTGAGGATGTTTTCAATGTGATTTTGGACCGCAAGAAGCATCCAAAGGAAGGTTCTTATACCAACTATCTCTTTGATAAGGGAATTGACAAGATTTTAAAGAAGGTAGGAGAAGAGGCTA
>CAVIPV010000105.1:0-8076 GCA_963644495.1 Prevotella sp.
AAGCAGGTGCAGGAAAGACTCCGAGAGAACATTCTATACTGTTACCATTGCTGACCCTTCATGAAACGCAAGAATAGTATCATTTCCCTCTGTCTTTGCTTTGGCACCGCTTACACCGGTAATGATCTGACCTACAAGACGCACCGTAAACGGCTGCTCACACCGTGCCTCTAAAAGGATCTGCTCTCCACTCTTTACTGCCCGAAGTTCTGCTTTTACCTTTCCATCCTGCCCGCATACCTTAGCCCATGCCTGGGTCTTTAATTCGTAAATCCGAAATTCCACCTGATCCTCATAATCATAATCTGCCCTGCTGTCACATTTTCCCACAGGAATAATGGAATCTTCACGAACATACAGCGGCATGTTTAAATAATCCTGTTCTTTTCTGATCCAGCATCCGCCTTCTTCCCTTTCTCCTGTAAGGAAAGATGTCCAGGTGCCCTGAGGCAGATAAAATTCTGCAATTCCCTCTTTATTCAGTACCGGCGCTGCCAGCATACGTTCTCCCAACATATACTGGGCTGCCAGATAACCGCAGTTCTTATCTTCTGTAAATTCAGTAACCATACTGCGCATCATAGGTACACCGGTTTTTGAGGTTTCCACTGCCTGCGTAAAAAGATACGGCATCAGTTTGGCTTTTAATTTTGCAAAGATTCTGACTACATCCACTGCTTCCTCATCATAAGCCCATGGCACTCTGTAAGAGGTACTTCCGTGAAGACGGCTATGGGTGGATAACAGGCCAAATGCCGCCCAACGCTTATAAACATCGGCTGTAGATGTACTTTCAAATCCGCCAATATCATGACTCCAGTAACCAAAACCGGACATGGTAAGGGAAAGTCCGCCTCTTAAGCTCTGTTCCATGGATTCATAATCAGACCAGCAGTCGCCGCCCCAGTGTACCGGGAATTTCTGGCCTCCTGCTGTTGCAGAGCGGGCAAACAATACAGCTTCCCCTTTCCCTTTCTTTTTCTCCAAAAGTTCATACACGGTTTTGTTGTATAAATAGGTGTAGTAATTATGCATCTTTTCCGGATCAGAACCATCAAAATAGGTTACATTTTCCCATGGGATTCGCTCACCAAAATCTGTTTTAAAGCAGTCAACTCCCATGTCCACCAGCTTTGCCAACTTGCTCTGAAACCACTCACAGGCCTTGGGGTTGGTAAAGTCCACAACAGCCATTCCCGGCTGCCACATATCCCACTGCCATACATCTCCATTGGTCCGTTTGATAAAATATCCCTGTTCCATTCCTTCATCAAAAAGAGCCGATTCCTGTGCAATATAAGGATTGATCCATACACAAACCTTAATGTTTTTCTCATGGATCCGTTTTAACATTCCTTCCGGATCCGGGAACACCCTGTTATCCCAAATAAGGTCGCTCCAGTGAAATTCCTTCATCCAGAAGCAGTCAAAGTGGAATACTCTTAAAGGGATCCCCCGATCTAACATGCCGTCAATGAAACTCATGACTGTTTTTTCATCATAATTCGTAGTAAAAGAAGTAGAAAGCCACAGTCCAAAGGTCCATGGTGCCGGAAGAGAAGGCTTTCCTGTAAGGTCTGTATAACGCATCAGCACTTCTTTCATGGACGGACCATTAAACAGGAAATAATCCAGGCATTCTCCGTGAACAGAAAATTCCACTCTATTTACCTGCTCTGTGCCTACTTCAAATGATACTTTTCCGGAATTATTTACAAATACCCCGTATCCCTTATTGGTAAGGTAAAAGGGAATATTTTTATAAGACTGGTAGGTAGAAGTTCCTCCGTCTTCATTCCATATATCAATGGACTGTCCGTTTTTTACAAAGGCGCCAAAACGTTCTCCCAGACCATACACCAGTTCTCCTACGCTTAAAAGAAGCTGCTGACGCATGTAGGTATCGTCACTTCCCTTATCATAGGCGCCTCCTTTCCAGTCCGTTTTCATGCATGCAAGGTCACGTCCTTTGCTTGCTGTGAGAAGTTCGCCGTCCCTGTAATACTCCATAAACCAGTTATTTTTGCCGATCACCAGTGACAGACTTCCGTTTTTAATGGTCAGCGTCTCTTCTGTTTCTTCTGTTTCAAGCGGCAGGTCGCTGTAAGTAAGCTCAAACTCCGGTCCTCTTTTGCAGACACCTTTGTATCGGTATGTTTTTACCCGGAATACTTCTTTTGCAGGAGCTGTGATCTCCAGTGTCAGATTGATTCCGCCTAAGGTATCTCCTCTGTGGTTGATCCGGTTGGTGGGTGCACAGATCGTCACCTTTTTTTCTTCAGTTTTTATAAAATATGCCTGCTGCGGTGCAAAACAACCATATCCCTCTTTTTGAAGCCAGCATCCATTTCCAAACTGCATATTTATTCCCTCCCTGATTTTTTGATATTATCTCATAAGCTTTGATGCTACCCTTTTCTTTCCATTATTATACCCGACTAAACTCCGCCTTAAAAACCGTGATAATTTGCTATAAATTACTTTACTTTTTAGACCTGCCAACTTATAATGAGGTCATGAAAATGCGTAATTTCTTTAAAAATCTCAGTGTAAAAAAACAGCTTTATTCCACATTTTTCTGTTTGTTTTTCCCATTTCTGGCAGTCAGTCTGTCCTTACTTGCAACTTCCAGACATATGATGATACGCCACTACCAGAATATCGTAGAAACAGACAATAACCGCATCCGTTCTGTGCTTTTCGGGATCACTACCAACATTTACAACCTTTCCGAACAGTTTGCGGAAGATAAGGAATTAAAACAGATGTTAGATACCTCTTATGAAGATCCCCAGCAGTTTTACCGTGTATACAACAGTTACGGCAGACTGAACCGGACCTTAAAAAATGAGGCCATGCTTTCCGCCATTACCCTTTATACAGATAACCGGACCATTCCGGAAAATGCATATGTCCGGTGGACCACGGATCAGATCCGCACACAGCACTGGTATGAGGAAGCCGTAAACCATGCCCGGCCCTTCTGGGACATCAGTATACGAAAGGATTTTAATGACCGCCAATACCGTGAATTGTGCTTATACCGCAAGATCACCATTCCTGGTTCCTGGGACTTCTGCATTATAAAATTTACAGTTAATCCTAATTACATCAACGCCCTTCTTGAAAGTGACGGTATGGAAGTGATTCTGGCATTAGAGAACGGTCCTGTATTTTTCAGTTCCTTAAAAGACCTTGAAAATGATATGTCACAGAACCTTTGGGAAACTTCAGCCCTTTCACAGGCAAATGTTTCTGCCACTGTCCGCTTTTTTACCTTCGGCGGATATGAGAGTATTGGAATCCAGACTTATTACTCTCCCTACCGCACAGACAGCCATATCCTTACAGCTGTACTGAATACCCAGGCTCCTGGAGACCTGCTGCGTGTTACTGCCTCCTACAGCCTGATCATTTTCATCATTTCCCTGACTCTTTTTATTGCTTTTGCTGTTTTTGGGAAATATTTTACAGGAAGAGTCCAGATCATCCGCAGTATGATCCACAGAGCCAGCAGGAAAGATTACTCCGATCCTCACAGACTTTCTGGAGAAGATGAATTTTCTGCTATCTCTTCTGACTTAGAGCAGCTGATCCGCCAGATCCGCAGTCAGGAAAAGGAAGTTTACTCCATCCAGTTAGAGAAAGAACAGTTAAAAAATGAACAGAGGGAAATGGAATTTAAGGTACTTGCAAGCCAGATCAACCCCCATTTCCTCTATAACACCTTAGAAACCATCCGGATGAAGGCTTTTACTGCCGGAAACCGGGAAGTTGCCAAAGCCATAAAACTGTTAAGCAAGATCATGCGTTATGTTTTAGATAATACAGGCACTACCGTTGCTCCTCTTGCAAGGGAACTGGATTATATACAGACCTATCTCGAGATTCAGAAGCTTCGTTTTCACGACCGCTTCTGCTATGACATGACCATTGAACATGACCTTGACCCGGAAGCCTATTTGATCCTCCCTCTGCTTTTGCAGCCCATTGTAGAAAATTCCATCCGCCATGGACTGGAAGGCTTAGAAAGCGACGGACAGATTCACATTGTAGTAGGCCGTGATAAGGAGGATCTGCTGATCACTGTTTCTGATAATGGATGCGGCATGTCTACGGAAGATCTGAAGGCACTTCGTGAAAAGCTTCACAGTCCCTCTTCCAACAACACCGTAAGCATTGGCATGTCCAATATTGAGCGGCGCATCCAGCTTTATTATGGGAAAGAATACGGACTATCTGTCAGCAGTTCCCCTCTGGCAGGAACCGTTGTGACCATCCGTCTTCCCTTAGTCCCCGGGGAAGGAACCTGATATACTGCAATGGGGCACATTTTAAGAAAGGAACCTTACTGGTATGAATGTATTGATTGCTGATGACGAACCCAGTATCCTGGAAGGACTTCAATATATCATAGATTGGAACGAACTTGGATTTTCTATCTGCGCTACTGCTGTAAACGGCGTAGATGCACTGGAAAAGATTCTGAAACTGGAACCAGATCTGGTACTGATGGACATCCGCATGCCCCGGATGAGCGGAATGGAAGTAATTGAAAATGCACGAAGAAATGGATTTGCCGGACGTTTTATCATACTCAGCGGTATGTCTGATTTTAAATATGCTCAGAAAGCCATGCAGCTGCAGACCGATTTTTATCTTACAAAGCCCATTGATGAAGATGAACTGGAAGATGCTGTAAAAACATTAAAAGAACGCATTTTACAGGATCAGGCTGCTACCACCCACCTGGAAAAATACCGTGAAAAAGCAAGGGATACCATTTTAAAAGACCTTCTTATGGGAAATAAGCCGGAAAATGGATGGGATCTGTCTGACCTGAAGCTAGACGCCCCCATTTATCAGGTGATCTTTTATGAAAGCTACAACCAGGAATCCTTTCATCTGAACTGGCGTTTTGAAGAACTATTCCACACAGCAGATTCTTCCAGCCTTTTTGACTCCATTCATCTGGACAATCAGAATGTGATCCTTTTAAAGGGTTCTTTTTCCATGGACCGTTTTGACAATATGCTGCGCCATTATCAGGAATATCCACAAAAGGGCTCTCCTTTGGAATCTCTGTTTCTTATGTGCGGCCGCAGGGTGCAGACCCCGGACGAGATCCATCTTTCTTACGAGGACGCAAAAAAAATGACTTCCCGACGTTTCTTCTGCAGTCCTTTGCAGCATATCCTCTCTTACGAGGATCTTCCGCAGATGCCTGATATCCCGGGAGTTTTGGATCCGGAACTGGCAGAAGCCTACAGTCGCCGCCTTACGGACCTGATCCAGAGCCACAACCGGGCCAAAACAGCTTCTGTTCTCCAGGAACTTCAGGAAATGATGTTCACCTCCGGTTGTGAGATCTTAACTATCAAGCATTTTCTGGCAGAAGTTTATCTTCAGGTAAAACAAAAACTGCAGCATCTTTACGGGACTTTGGATATTCCCGCTCCTGCTGCAGCTTCTGCCATTACTTATATTGAAAATAAATTTTACCTTTATGAGATCATGCAGTTTATGTCCCAGCAGTTTGAGATCATCATGAACGCAGTGGCTCCCGCCTCTGCCTCCGGTATTATTGATGACATTCTCTCCTACATTGAACATAACTACAAAGAAAGCCTGAAACTGGAATCCATTGCCCCCTTATTCGGCTATAACAGTTCCTATCTGGGAAAGCTGTTCAGCTCCAAAACAGGAACTACCTTTAATTCCTGGCTGGACCAGGTGCGTATCAAACACTCAAAAGATCTGCTTTTAGATCCTTCTATTAAGGTCTATGAAGTGTCTGAACGGGTAGGCTACAAGAGCGTGGATTATTTCCACAAAAAATTTAAAAAATATGTAGGTGAAAGTCCGGCTGAGTACCGCAAGCATCTGTTATAATGCCTGAAAGCCGGATATCCCGGCTGGAGCTTCCCACTAAGATCCTGATACCTGTCTTTTCCTGATACTTTTTCTTCTTAACATCTGTCAGGAAAAGGCAGATTTCTTTTTCTTCCCCAGGTTTTAACCAGATCTTCTTAAAATCAGCCAGTTCTTTTGTCGGTTCTTTCAGCTTTTCCACATTTTTTTCAACAGATTCCTTTTTTTCCGGTCCCGCATACAGCTGGATCACCTCTGCTCCTTCCACGTTTCCTGTATTCTTTACTTTTACGCAGATCTTAAAAGCATCCTCTTCTTTGGATACCATTAAATTACTGTAAGTAAATTCTGTATAGGAAAGACCATGGCCGAAACAGAATTCCACTTCTTTGCGGAATGTATCATAATACCGGTATCCCACCAGTTTTCCTTCGTTGTAATGAACCTCTTTTACTCCTGCAAATTCTCCATATACCTGCTCCGGACTGTCAGAAAGGACCACCGGAAATGTCTGCGGCAGTTTTCCGGAAGGAACTGTCAGGCCAAACAGTACCTCTGCCAGTGCCAGACCGCCCTCACAGCCCCCATACCAGCTATAAACAATGGATCTTGCCTTTTTACTCCAACGGTGCATTTCCACAGGATTTCCCCCCATAAGGGCGATCACTGCATCCGGGCAGAATTCTAACAGTCCTTCTATAAGAAGATCCTGCTCATAAGGAAGAGTCAGACTGTCCCTGTCATGGCCTTCGCAGTCTTCTGCATGGTCCAGACCGCCTATATAGATCACCTGGTCATAGCCGCCCTCTTTTGCCAGTTTTAAGGCTTTACTGCGCTCTGCATTTCTCATTTCTGCTTTGATCTGTTCTGTTATTTTAAGCTTTTTTGAATCTTTTGCTGATTCTTTTCCCCTCTGTCCGCCTCCATTTTCAAGACTTGCAGCCTGCCAGTTGACCTCTTCTGCTTTCTTTCCGTTTTCCGACATTTCTTCAATCATAGTATCCGGCAGATAACCTCTTGTAAAATCGATCCGGCAGTTACCACCAAGCACCATATGCAGTCCCATAAGAGGGGAAAGCTCATATAAGGCTTTGATCTCCGCACTTCCTCCGCCTAAAGCGTGAAGGCGTTCTCCATTATCTCCTATTACCAGAAGTTTCTTTACTTTTTCTTTTTTCAGAGGAAGGGCATTTTTCTCATTTTTAAGTAACACAATGGACTCTCTGGCCGCTTTTAACACCGTTTCTCTGTGTTGAACCGTGTTATATGTACCTGCTTTGCGCTCCCCGTTTAACATGTGGAGCTGATCCATCAGTTTCAGGATCCGAAGGACTTTTTTATCGATCCATTCCTCCGGTATCTCTCCTGAGCGAACTGCTTTTTTTAATGGTTCTGCCATATAATACCGATCAAAGTCATCGGTGACAGACATTTCCACATCCAGGCTGGATTTTGCTGCCTCTTTTGTATCATGGACACCTCCCCAGTCAGATACAACCACTCCTTCAAAGCCCCATTTTTTCCTTAAAACCTCATCTAAAAGCTTTTCATTGTGGCAGCAGTGAGCTCCCCACAGCTTATTGTAAGCCCCCATGACTGTATGGACACCAGCCTCTACTGCTGCTTTAAAAGCCGGAAAATAGATCTCCTCTAAAACATCATCAGAAACAACAGACTCCATCCACAACCGCTCTGTTTCCTGGCTGTTTACTGCAAAATGCTTGACGCAGGCTGCCACATCCCACTGCTGGATACCTTTAATACAGGAAGCTGCCATTCTGGCAGTAAGAAGGGGATCTTCGCTGTAATATTCAAAATTACGACCACATAAAGGGCTTCTTTTAATATTTACTCCCGGCGCCAGGATCACATCTTTTCCTCTGCCTCTTGTTTCCTCTCCCAGTACACTGCCGGCCTCATAGGCGATCTGAGGGTTCCAAGTGGCCGCAATGGCTGTATTGCAGGGCAGATAAGTAACATAATCATCTGAAAAACCAATGCTTTTCCAGTGGGCATTTTCAAACTCCGGCCGTACCCCCATAGGGCCGTCAGAAAACTTAAGAGGCGGTATTCCAAGACGTTCTACCCCTTCTGTGCAGAATAATCCCCCTCCATGTATCATTCCTATTTTTTCATCCAATGTAAGCTCCTTTAAAAGAGCCTCCGGTGTTCTGCTCTGTTCCATATGTTCCTCCTTCTTAATAT
>CAVIPV010000105.1:8086-10909 GCA_963644495.1 Prevotella sp.
CTGCAAAAATTCTCTATTTTTTCCTGTATTTTTCCGCCACTTTCTTCCATAGGAAAATCCGCGCTCTCCCTTTAGAATAAAAACTGACAGCAGCACCTGGCGCCGACATCCCCTGGTAAACGACCTTTTAGAAGTATTTGCCCATTTTTTGCTGCTGTCCTTTTTATGGAAATCATTTACAAAAATATCTGCCACAACAAAGGAGGAGCACACCATGCAGTATGGTTTTTTTGATGATGAAAACCGGGAATATGTAATCACAGATCCGCAAACACCTCTGCCATGGATCAATTATCTGGGCAATCAGGACTTTTTTTCACTGATCTCCAATACCTGCGGAGGCTACTGTTTCTATAAAGATGCCAAGCTTTTACGCCTTACCAGGTACCGTTACAACAATGTACCGGCAGACACCAACGGCCGGTACTATTTTATCAATGACGGAAAGGATGTGTGGACTCCCGGATGGCAGCCGGTAAAAACAAAGCTGGATTCTTATGAATGTCGTCACGGACTGGGCTACAGCCGTTACTTGTCTTCCAAAAACCAGCTGCGCTCCAGCCTGACTGCTTTTGTTCCTTTGGATCATCCCTGCGAGGTCAATTATCTTACTCTCACCAATGAAAGCAGGGAAGAAAAAGAGTTGGATCTGGCTTCCTATGTGGAATTCTGTTTCTGGAATGCAGTGGATGATGCCACCAATTTCCAGAGAAACTTAAGCATCGGCGAAGTGGAAGTAGACGGCAGCACCATCTACCACAAAACCGAATACAGAGAACGGAGAAACCATTTTTCCTATTATTCTGTTAATGTTCCTGTAAATGGTTTTGAAACAAGCCGGGATGCATTTTTAGGTGTCTACGGCAGCATTGAGCGGCCCCAGGCTGTTCTTAATAACCAGTACACCAACTCTTTGGCAAGCGGCGGCGCTGTGATCGGCTCCCACCATATCCACATCCACCTGGCACCGGGAGAGACAAAAGATCTGATCTTTATTCTTGGATACGGTGAAAACCCGGAAAATGAGAAATGGGAAGCTCCCGGCATCATTAATAAAGCTCCTGCAAAAAAGGTAATTCTTGCTTTTCGTGAAAAAAAGCAGGTAAAAGAGGCTCTTTCCCGGTTAAAAACATACTGGAATGATCTTCTCTCCCGCTTCCATACAGAAAGCAGTGATGAAAAAATGGACCGGATGGTGAATATCTGGAACCAGTATCAATGTATGGTTACTTTTAACATGTCCCGCTCCGCTTCTTATTTTGAGTCCGGCGCCGGCCGGGGCATGGGCTTTCGCGATTCCTGCCAGGATCTGTTAGGTTTCGTCCATCTGATCCCGGAGCGGGCCAGAGAGCGTATCCTGGACATTGCCGCAACCCAGTTTGAAAACGGCAGTGCATACCATCAGTACCAGCCTCTTACAAAAAAGGGTAATTCCGATATTGGAAGCGGCTTTAATGACGATCCTTTATGGCTGATCGCAGCTGTATCTGCCTATATCCGTGAAACCGGGGATCTTAGCATCTTACAGGAATCTACGGATTTTGACAATGATCCTTTAAAAGCTGCGCCTCTGTTTGAACATTTATACCGCTCTTTCCACTATACCTTAAATAATCTTGGTCCCCACGGACTCCCCCTTATCGGCCGTGCGGACTGGAACGACTGTTTAAACTTAAACTGCTTTTCAAAAGAACCGGGTGAATCTTTTCAAATCACAGGCCCGTCAGAAGGCCCTGTGGCAGAATCTGTATTCATTGCAGGAATGTTTGTAAAATACGGAAAAGAATATGCCGATCTATGCCGCCTTACAGGCCGAAAGGAAGAAGCAAAGCTTGCTGACGCAGCAGTCCACCTTATGGAAGAGAAAGTAATGGAAAGCGGCTGGGACGGAGAATGGTTCCTGCGAGCCTATGATGCTGCCGGAAAAAAGATCGGCTCCCATGAATGTGAAGAAGGAAAGATCTATATTGAACCACAGGGATTTTGCGTAATGGCCGGTATTGGTGCTTCTAAGAGGATGGGCGAAAAAGCCATGGAGTCCGTTCACAAATATCTGGAAACCCGGTACGGCGTTATGATCCTGCAGCCTGCTTATGAAAGCTATCATTTAAACCTGGGAGAGATTTCCTCTTATCCGCCGGGTTATAAGGAAAATGCCGGTATCTTCTGCCACAATAATCCATGGATCTCCATTGCTGAGACCACCCTTGGACACGGCGAAGCCGCCTACAGCCTGTACCGCAAGATCTGCCCTGCTTATTTGGAAGAGATCAGTGAGATCCACCGTACAGAGCCTTATGTATATTCCCAGATGATTGCCGGCAAAGACGCTCCAAAATTCGGAGAAGCGAAAAACAGCTGGCTTACCGGTACAGCAGCCTGGACCTTTGTAAATATCTCCCAGTATATTCTGGGTATCCGGCCTGAGTTTGCCGGTTTGTCCATCTCCCCCTGTTTACCGGCTCATTTAAAAGATCTGACTGTTACAAGATACTTCCGCGGCCAGACCTATAAGATCCACATTAAAAACCTTACAGAGGGCACCTGCCGCCACACCTTACTCACTGTAAACGGCACTCCTTTAGACAATAACGTGATCCCCTATGAAACAGTGAAGAATGAAACGGATGTGATCCGGGTAGAGGCAGTTGTAAGTTAAGATCAAAAAATGTGCGTCGTCTGGCGCACTAAAAAACGGAGTGATCAGGAATTTTCCTGAACGCTCCGTTTTTATATGTAATGATACCAGGGTCAAAAGGTCTAAAATCTGACGCAAGCTTGCTTGCAGGAGGAGTTTTGACCTTGGGACCCGCCAAAAACATG
>CAVIPV010000106.1:0-5263 GCA_963644495.1 Prevotella sp.
GTTAATGGCTTGCGAAAACCAAATGTCTGCTTCGCAGCCGCTTGGTTTTCTCTGCGCTCATTACATTACATGCCCAGTACTTCTTCCCACTTCTCTTCAATCACTGGGATGCCTTCTTCTTTGTTCTGCTTGATGTTTAACAGTTCCAGTTCGCCTGGGTAGTAAACTTCTCCGCCTTCTTTTACAGGAACGGAACTCTTTACATCTGCTACGATATTGTTTACGATCTCATCGGTCAGTTCTACGCTGTTTGCCTTGCTTGGGTCGATAGCGATCATGATCTGGGTCAGGCCAACTTCATCACCGAAGGTTCCGATCTTCTGTACGGAGTTTCCGTTGGAAAGTACAGTTGCGATCAGGTCAAGAGCGATTGAAATACCGCTTCCTTTCCAGTAACCCATTGGAAGTACACGCCAGGTCTTTTCGATCTCGCCTGGGTCAGTGGTCAGATTGCCCTTGGTATCATAACCGCCTGGTACTGGCAGCTGCACTCCCTTTAAGCGGCAGTCTTCCAGTTTTCCATAAGAGAACTGGGATACAGCACAGTCAATTACTACATGCTCGCCATTGCTTCTTGGTACTGCAAAGATCAGTGGGTTGTTTCCGATCTTACGATCCATACCGCCCCATGCAGGCATGTTCGGGCAGGTGTTGGACCAGCAGATACCGATGCAGCCCTGGTCTGCTGCCTGCCAGCCGTAGCTGCCGCCGCGCATCCAGTGGTTGTTATTTCCCAGTGCAACGATACCCATGCCAAATTCCTTTGCCAGCTCTACTGCACGGTCCATAGCCAGTTTTGCATTTAAAGGTCCGAAACCACGATGTCCGTCCCAACGCTCGAAAGCACCAAATCCCATGATCTTTTCAGCCTTTACCTTTGGATCGATCTCGCCCTTCTTTAAGTATTCAACCACTCTTGGGAAACGGTTTAAGCCGTGAGAATATACACCAGCCATGGAGTTCTGTGCAAACAGCTCTGCGGAAGCCTTTGCATCCTTTGGCTCAAAGCCGTATTTTGTTAATACTCTCTCAAACTCGCTTACCATTACCTCATAAGGCACTCTCTTCATGATCTCTTTCTCCTTTATCTTTTATACTTTTTGATCTGCTTTTCGCAATCGATTTCAATGTTGTTAAAAGAAAATGGTCCTTTTGGCAGAACCTTTTCTTTTTGTCACCACTTTTGATAATTACGTGGTCTCTCTCTCTTTAATATCAGTGAGAAGCATCACCTTGTGGGATACTTCTTTTTTATCAAGCGCGTTCAAAATAGCTCTTGAAGCATTCTGGCTGACTTCCACCAGTTTATTATCCAGGCTGCTTAACTTTGGGGTAACGATCTCACCGTACATGGTATTGTCAACCCCCATGATTGCAAGATCCTCTGGAATGCGTTTTCCAAGCTTTTTGGCTGCTTCCAGACCACCTACTGCCAGCAGATCGGTGGTATAGATGATGCCATCTGTTTCAGGCCGCTCTGTAAGAATCTGTTCTGTAATCTTTGCTCCTGCAACTCTCACATCCCGTGGATTGGTAAATTCTTTGTTCACCGCTGTATAGAACGGGATATCTTCTTTGTCGATCCCCTGTTCCATCATAGCCCTCATGTAACCTTTTTGTTTGTTCCGGTTGGAAGGTGTGTCGGAATCCACTGCCATCACCAGATGTTTCTTTCCCTTTTTTAACATCAGCTCCGCACAGTCTTTTACGCCCCTCTCTTCATCGATCAGAACGCCATAAACATTGGGCAGATCCAGATAGCCGTTTACAATAGCTACAGGAATATCCGGAAGATGTTCCTCAATGCTCTTCTTCACAGCTTCTGTTTCAAACATGGAACCCATGAGAATAGCACCGTCCACTCTTCTCTGCTCCAGGATACAGATATAATCCGCCTTTTTCTCATCCCTTCGCCCGGTACTCAGAGTAATACAGGTATAACCTAAAGCGGTCATCTCCTGCTCGATCACATAAGCAGACTCTGTATGATGCTCGATCCGCAGATCCTCGATCAGGATACCGATGATCTTGGAGGACTGCATCACCAGGCCTCTGGCTGCTTCGTTGGGAGTATAATGATTTTCATTTAGTAATTTCTGTACCCTTTTACGCGTCTGGGCGTTGATCCCGGGCTTATTATTAATGACCCTGGAAACGGTACTGGCAGATACACCTGCCTGCTTTGCGATGTCGTAGATCGTCATATTCCCTCTCCTGTTTCTCTGATGGTTTTATCATACGCCCTCTTATATGGGTTTGTCAAGAGATTTTTGCAATCGATTTCAGTATTGTTGCAATATTGTTGCACACCCATCCATTCCTTACAATTTTGCGAAAAATATGATACCTGCGGGCTTATTTGTAACGCCCACGGCTTGCTTCCTGTATTCATCTTTTATTTTTTAACCGCATTCATTGAAAAATCTGTACGTACCAGATCTTCGTATGGAACCCGTTTTTTCAGTTCTCCTGACTCCTCTAAAATATTTTCCAGAAGCTCAAAGCTGTCTTTCTCAAAAATAGTATCCTCTTTCCAGGTATCCTGGGATTTGTAGCGGTCTATAATGGCGGCGATCTTTTCCACCGGCGTGTCTTTAAACTGAGGCTGGATCGTCTTTGCGATCTCCCATGCAGAATGGGAATTTACATAATCCAGTCCCTTCTGGATAGCGTTGGTAAATTTCTGGATCACCTGCGGATTCTTTTCAATATAACTTTTCTTTGCGCAGTAAGCCGTATACGGCACATAACCAGAATCACGGCCCAAAGAAGCTACCACGACGCCGCAGTTTTCCATTTCCAGCGTGGTTGCAAAAGGCTCAAATTCTACGGTATAATCCGCATCTCCGGACGTAAAGGCTGCAGCCGTCAGGCCGAAGCTGATGCTCTGATCAATGGTAAGGTCCGTTTTCGGGTCAATGCCATGTTTCTTTAAGATATATTCAAATACCATTTGCGGCATGCCGCCTGCTCTTCCACCCAGCACTTTCTTACCTTTCAGGTCTTCCCATTTAAAATCGGGAGCTTCCGCTCTTCCCACCAGGAAGTTACCCGCCCGCTGGGTCAGCTGGGCAAAATTCACAGCCGGGTCAGCAGCGCCTTCCTGACTTACATAAATACTTGCTTCCGATCCCATAAACCCGATCTGGGCATCCCCCGAAATAAGGGCCGTCATTACCTTATCCGCACCGGCACCATTTACCAGTGTCAGATCAATGCCTTCATCCTCAAAATAGCCCAGCTCTATAGCTGCATATTGTGGGGCGTAGAAAATGGAGTGGGCGACTTCGTTAAGGGTCACTGCTGTCATTTTCCCGCCTGCGGAGCCTTCCGTTTTTCCACAGCCTGTCAGACAGCCCACAGCAAGTGCGCCTGCTAATACAACTGCCAAAAGCAGCCTATATCTCTTTTTCATAAAATATCCTCCTGTTTCCGAAAATACATCGAATACTATATGATATACGGGAAAGGTGGAAATAATGACTGAAATAAAAAAAGCCCCTATCCTTTCGGAACAGAGCAATTATAGATGAAAGAGATTATTTGGCAGGCGTCGCGGCTCCTGCATCTCTTTTAACCCGTAGGGTGCGTGGTTGCAACGAAATTTACCACCTCAAATAACCCTGTAATTATCATAGTCGAAAATTGGATATCTGTAAACTAAATTTAGGTATTATATGAGCCAAAACTGATGTATAATATTTATATATTACAACAATGTTAAGGAGGGAATGAATGAATTTAGAAATATATCAAAAATTGTGTGCTGAATCAAAAATTTTCTGGACACAGCATTGTTTACAGCGAATGCAGGAAAGAGATATCAGTCGTGTGGATGTAAAAAATGGAATTGCAACCGGTGAAATCATAGAAGATTATCCAGATGATTTCCCTAATCCAAGCTGTCTGATTTTTGGATATAATGTAAATGGGCGGATTTTGCATATTGTTGCAGGTTGTGATAATATAAATGTATATATCATAACCGCTTATTATCCAGATACAAAGAAATTTGAAAATGATTTAAAGACTCGAAGAAAGAGGTGAGGGATATGTGTATGTATTGCAAAAATAGTACAAGCATAAATAGTACAACAACACACGTCGTAAATTATAAAAATTGCATTATTGTAATCAAGAATGTTCCATGCCTTGAATGTGAACAGTGTGGTGAAAAATATTATACGGACGAAGTTGCTGAACGACTTGAAAAGATTGTGAATATGGCAAAAAAATTAATGCAGGAAATTGCTGTTATTGATTATCCACAGGTAGCTTAAAGACAAAGTAGCTCTGAATAGGATATTCGGAGTTGTAAAACGGCGGAAATATCATTATTGGTATTTCCGCCATTTCCTTTATTACTTACTTTTATTATTTACTTTTCAAACTGATCAAATCTCTTAAGTAATTTCTAATCAATTCCCCTGTTTTTCCGTCACTTCCAGATAATCTAATAACGTGCAGTTAAAATCATTTCCCTTGATCCTTCCAAGACCTCCCTCGCTGCAGTCGATCTCATTGTAGGCAGTCACCCTGTCGCGGCGGATATTGCGGCCGCTGATGACAATGGGGACTGGATCGCCGCTGTGTTCTTTTCGTTCGCATGGGGTGGAATGATCTGCAGCAAGAGCGATAATAACCGGGGTAGAAATCTCTGTTTCAATCCCCTTCATCACCTCACCTAACATATCATTATAACGTTCAATAGCTTTAACTTTTCCAAAAGGATCATTATCATGTCCCATAAGATCCGTAGCTTTGTAATGCAGCACAACAAAATCATACTTTTTTAAGGCTTCTACCGCAAACCGGGCCTTTTTATGAATATCTGTATCCACATTTCCTGTAAATGCAGGATCCGTCAAAATATCAAATCCAGCCAGTCTTGCAACACCAAGGACTGTTCTTTCTGAAGCAATACAGCAGGCAGTAAAACCAAGACGTTCTGTGATCTTTTCTATTTTCGTCATCTGTCCTGCGCCTCTGGTGACGATGGCATTAGCAGGAGGTAAACCAAGCTGTTCCCGTTCTTTATTAACAGGCTGATTTTTCAAGATTTCCTGGGCCTTCTGCAAAAACTGATTTAATATCTCTGCGGTAAATACTGCCTCTGGTGATCCATCCTTTGGAACTGCTTTTTTTACAGGCTGACCTTCTTTTTTCGGATCTGTATCAGAAACTTTAGCTGACAGACCAGATCCCCTTAAGACCATAACTGCCCGGTGCTCTGTAGCTTCTTTAAAATGTACCTGTACGCCGC
>CAVIPV010000106.1:5273-8327 GCA_963644495.1 Prevotella sp.
GTACGCCGCCGATCTCCAGACCATTTAAGGCTACAGCCAGTTCATTTGTCCCCTGGCGGATCCGTCCTGCTCTACGGTCGCAGATCAGACCATTTTCATCAACAGTAGCGAAATTGCAGCGAAATGCAATATCTCCGCCGATCAGTTCCATGCCATCCCCAAAAGCCTCAATGGGGCCGCGGCCTGGATAATCTTCCAGACCGTATCCAAAAAGGATCAGATGACCAAGATCCGTACCAACCGGGATCCCTGCGTGATAAAGATCCATGATGCCGCAGGAGCCACCTGCAGCAAGAAGATCCAGATTAGAAGTATCAGCATACTGGAGCGGAGTATTCCAGTCAAGGATCTCACAAGGACGGTCACCAACACCGTCGGCAATAGCAAGTAAAATTTTATTTTTCATAATGATCTCCTTCTTAAAGCGGATCCAGAATATTTAAAGGATCACATGGATCCATGTAAAATAGACCAGACACATGGAACATGAAGCGATAAAACAGGATATAAGTCCAAATACAAGCTCATCTTTTACATTGAAATAGCCAGTTCCAAAATACAGAGTATTAACCTTGGAATGAGGCGGTAAAGTAATGGTAGCGGAAATACCAAAGGCACAGACTAAAGCCAGAGGAACCGGATCGATGCCAATGCCCTTTGCCAGGCTGATGATAGCCGGAATCAGGATCGTAGTACGGACAGTCTTGCTGGTAAAGATCAGATGGCTGAATACCGTGATAAAGATCAAAACAACTGCAACCATAGCCGGATTCATTTTATCAAGACCAATGGCCTGCACCAGATGATTGATCGCCCAGGTAGCTGCACCTGTATCGTCTACTGCATTTCCCACTGCATAAGCACCTGCGGAAAACAGCATCAGATCCCATTTAATATTTGCTTCTTTCCATTTGATCACACCAATCCCTGGAAGCAGACAGAGAAGCATTCCTAAAACTGCAGTCTGCTCCGTACTGATCTCAAAGCCAAACCATCCTTTCTGATAATCGCCGGTTGCCCATAAGATCAGGGTTAAAAGGAAAATGAACAGCGCTTTCTTTTCTCTTGTAGAGATCGGTCCCATTTCTTCCAGCTGCTTTTTCAGGGAAGCTGTAGCATTGCTCATGGCATCGCCCATTTCCCCTTTGTAATTAAACAGCTTTAATCCAATGAAAAATGCGATCACTGTAGTTAAAAGTGCCTGTGGCAGAGAACCAAGGAGCCACTGCATATAGCCTACATTGCCTCCGGCCTGCTCATTGATAAATCCAACAGCCAGAACCTGCGCAGAAGTGGCAGTCATAACAACGGAAGTCGCAAAAGCATTATTCTGGACGCCCTGAAGCATCATAAGCTTGCCAAATTTACTCTTTCCCGGTATCGCTTTATAGATCTCTAAAAGCACCAGTGCGATAGGTACGATCAGGGAAGCACGGGCTGTGGTAGATGGAACGAAAAACGCCAGGATATAGTTCACGATCACAAAAACAACCAATACCTGGGTAGGTGTCTTTGCAAAGCGTGTGGTCAGATAAAGTGCGATCCTCTTTCCCAGGTTTGTGGCACTCATTGCTGAGGTCAGTACAAAAGCTGCAACCATCAGCCAGATGATATCAAAGCCAAGAGCGCCAAATGCTGTTTTCTGTTTTTCCACAGCGCCAAGCATTGGTAGCAGCAGGATCAGGATCAACGATGTCTGATAGATGGGGATCGGTTTGGCGATCCACATGATCAGTGCAAAGGCAAACAGAGCCATACTTTTCTGCGCTTCCGGAGTCAGTCCTTCAGGCAGAGGCATAAAATATAAAACCAGGAAAACAACAATGGCAGCAATGGTGCTGATGATGGGGACCCAGTTTTTCTTTTCATTTGTTGACATAACATACCTCCTGTGTGGTCATGTACACTGCAGGCCGCGCGCCCCTGTACTGGTACGTTTTCCCATGTATTTTTGTTGTCTTTATTATATAAAATTTCTCATATTAACTCAATCGAATAAAGTTTGCAAACTGATAACCTTTTGTTATAATGAATAAAAAGAGAGGAACGGACAGAACCCTAAGAAGGAGACAGTAAAACTATGGATATTGAAAAACTGGAATCTTTTCTCATGCTTGCAAAGCTGCAGCATTTTACCAGAACAGCAGATGAATTATATATTTCCCAGCCTGCTTTAAGCAAGCGGATCCATGCTATGGAGCAGGAACTGGGGGTACCTCTTTTCAGCCGTATGGGAAACCAGACTTTTCTGACGATCCATGGCGAAGCATTTAAGCCCTATGCCGAAAGTCTGGTAGCCACCTACAACAGTGCACGGGAATATATCCGCCAGATCGAACATATGGAACATGGTACTTTAAACTTTGGCGCAACCAATTTTATCGGAGTATACATGCTTCCGGCCATTGTTGCCAGGTTTACCCAGAAATATCCTGATATCACCATTAATATGAATATTAATTCTTCTAAAAATATCCTAGAAATGCTCCATAAAAACCAGCTGGAATTTGTATTTCTGTCTGACTACATCATTGAAGACCGGGATACCTATGTAATTGAGGATTACTGGCAGGACAATTTAAAACTGGTAGTTGGAAATAAACACCGCCTGTTCCACGAAAAAAACTGCTCCTTTTTTGATGTAAAAGATGATCTTTACATTACAAAAAAGAAGCAGTCATCCCAGTATAAATTTCTGGATCAGATTTTTAAACAATATGATTTTGATTTTACAAACAAATTTTTTATCAGTACCCAGGATGCCATCAAAGAGGCCGTAGTCAATCATGTAGGTATTTCTATCATGTCTGAGCTGGCAGTAGAGCGTGAGGTACAGATGGGACTTCTGGCCGCACTGGATTTTAAGGAAACAACGATCCAGAGAAGCATCCAGTATGTGTATCTGAAAAATAAATATCTGACACCGGCAGCAAAAGCATTCCTGGAATTGTTATAAAACATGCCAGAAATCTTTTTCCTTTTTATTTCTCATCATAGTCATCCAAAAACCAGTGGCGCTCCCCGTCTTTCTTGTAGCAGACCACAGTATCTAGG
>CAVIPV010000106.1:8337-10773 GCA_963644495.1 Prevotella sp.
AGACTACTGTATCCAGATTTACATTTTCCACACTTTTGAAAATGTTTCCTTCTACAAATATGTTCTTTTTCTTCATTTCACGGATCAGTTCTTTGATCTCTATGCGCTTGGAGCGGTTTTCTTCGTTGTTGCAGGTGGTGCAGGTGTCGGTGAACTTGCAGGCACACTGGATGAAATGAAGGTGGTTGTAATCTCTCCATGCTTTGATGTCATCTTCACGCACCAGATACAGAGGGCGGATCAGTTCCATGCCTTCAAAGTTGGTACTGTGGAGCTTTGGCATCATGGTCTGGACCTGGGCACCGTAGAGCATGCCCATGAGAATGGTCTCGATAACGTCATCGTAATGATGTCCTAAAGCGATCTTGTTGCATCCTAATTCCTTCGCGTAGCTGTAAAGGTAGCCACGGCGCATTCTGGCGCAGAGATAGCAGGGGGATTTTTCTATAGTATATACAGCGTCAAAAATGTCAGACTCAAAAATGTGCACCGGAATGCCTAATTTTCTTGCATTTTCTTCGATCACATGGCGGTTGTCCGGGCTGTATCCAGGGTCCATGACCAGAAATTCTACTTCAAATGGAAACTTATTGTGAAGCTTTAATTCCTGGAACAGTTTTGCCATAAGCATAGAATCTTTTCCGCCGGAAATACAGACTGCAACTTTATCCCCTTCTTTTACCAGCTCATACTGTCTCACTGCTTTTGTAAATGGAGACCAGATAGTCTTGCGGAATTTCTTGCGGATGCTCTGTTCTACCTGGTTTTTAATGTCTTCCGCTTCCTGTCTGCGCATCTCTTCCCGCAGCCATGCAATATAGCCGCCTTCCAGACTGTAAGCGCGGTAGCCTGCTGCTTCCAGTTCTTCTGCTGCTTCTATACTGTTGGTTCCGTGGGCACAGAATAAGATCACCTTTTTTGCCTTTATGATCTGTGGATTACCTGGCAGATCTTCCTGTAAAATGTGAATGGCTCCGGGAATGGTTCCGTACTCAAAATCCCGGTCACTTCTCATATCAATTAACTGATAACTTCCTTCTGGAAGTTCATTCAGTTTTTCTACGTTTATTTCCATATTTGTTATAATACCTTTCTGCTTTTGAAATGGTCGTACAGGCGGAAAAATGGCCTGTTTTTGCACTGAAAGTAACTATAACACGATTTTTCTTTTGCTTCAAGAGATATGATAAACAAAGACCGCCCGGCCACAGGGGCCGGCGGTCTTTGACGCATACACTTACGTGCACTTATTCTGTTGCTAACAATCCTGCTTCCCGCAGGCTGTTAAGAAGGAGATTGAACTGGGTCACAACATCGTCTGTACTGGTGGCATCGGCAACAGCGGCTGCCGGGGTGATGGTTCCTGCCGGGCCAGCTGGTCCTTGCGGGCCTGTTTCACCTCTTGGGCCCTGTGGACCTGTTGCTCCCTGTGGACCCTGAGGTCCGGTTGCTCCTGTTTCACCTACCGGGCCCTGCGGGCCGGTGGCTCCCGTCGCTCCTGCCGGTCCCTGTGGCCCAGTGGCTCCCGTCTCTCCCTGGGGGCCGGGATATCCGGGAAACCCCTGAGGGCCGCGGGGTCCTGGAGGGCCCATAGGGCCGGGACGTCCGCCGCAGCCACAGCCAGGTCTGCAATTATCCGGTCTTAAACCGCCTGGTCCGCAGCAGCCAGGGCCTCTTCCAAACTCATTTCTTCCATCAAGATCATCAAAACACATATTCAGGCTCCTTTCCTATTCCAGCTTGTTTTCTTTTGTTACTATAGAATATGTACAAAGAGCCTTTTTGGTGTCCAACTGAGTAAAGCAGTTTTTTCCCAGCTGATTTATGATCCGTTTTATAACATCTCTATAAACGCTGCAATACGTGTTTCGATCTGTCCGCTGTCTGCTGTGGAATAATCAGTTTCCAGCTTCATATAAGGAATACCCATTTCTTCTGCCATACGGCCCATTTTAAAGGACTCCACATTAAATGTATGACAGGCCTGGAGCACGATCTCCACTACTCCGTCTACCTGGTAGTCTTTGATCATCTGGGCTGTGTTTTCCAGACGGCCGTTATTGGAAGTCATAACAGAACAGTTAATGGAAAGGTACCGGTCAGAAATAGCCCGAAGGATATCCGGTGCATTCTCATCTACCAGCAGGCGGTTAGTACGCTCACCGGAGCAGTCATCCAGACAGACGATCACACCGCCATTATTTTCGATCACATTTCCCACTTTCTGGATCACACCGCCGGTTGGACAGCCGGTAAGCAGTATTCTTTTGGCTGATGCAGATACCGAACGTTTTCCTTCTTCATATGCTTTCTTCGCCTCTGTTACCCGTTTACGGATATTATCGATCTGCTGATCAACATCAAAAGTAAAGGTTCCCTGCTGGATGGCGATCATCATTTCCGTTCCCTTCATGGCAGGCGGCACCAGTTTCTGTA
>CAVIPV010000107.1:0-10607 GCA_963644495.1 Prevotella sp.
ATCTGTATATTGTAGAAAACCGGCTGAAACCACGATTCGGCCAATACCGTCTAAAATCCCTCACGACTGCTACTATTCAGGAATATGTGAACCGGTTAAAAATTGACGGACTTGCAAAATCTTCTGTCCTTGGAATTTTACGGGTATTGTCCGCAGCCTATGAATATGCCATAGAACCTCTGCAATATGTCCGTGAAAATCCATGCAGCCGGGTAAAATTGCCAAAGTTTGAAAAGGCACCAAAGGAACGATATGTTATCCGTCCTGATGAATTTAAAAAAATCCTGGAGCGCTTCCCGGAAGATAATAATTTCTACTTGCCTCTCATGATCGGATACTATACCGGTCTGCGGATCAGCGAAGCCTTTGCTCTTTGTTGGAATGATATCGATATGGAGAACCGGACATTGTCCGTAAAGAAGACCGTTGTAAAACGTAACTATGGTGTTGACGTCCGAAAAGTGCTGGAGCAAAAAGGAAAAAAAGAAGAAAAATCGGCCTGGTATTTTGGCACTCCAAAGACCAAAAATTCTATCCGCACAATCAAATTCGGAGATACACTTTACCAAGCATTAAAACATGCACGCATTAAACAGAAAAAAGACCGTCTGTTATATGGAGAATATTATACTGATCACTATTTAAAACCTGAGACAGATGAGAAAGGAAATACGATCCAGCGCATTATACCGGTTGAACACAGCATCAGCTGCACGCTTCCACGTATTGATTTTTTATGCGTCCGGGAAAATGGTGAATTTCTCTCTCCTGATTCTTTTAAATATTGCGCCAGAGTTATCCACCATGAACTGAAAATGGCATTTGATTATCACTCTCTCAGGCATACACACGCCACTCTCCTAATAGAAAATGGTGCTGATATCAAGGATGTCCAAATGCGTCTTGGACATGCTGACATCAACACCACCTTGCAGATCTACACACACGCCACAGAAAAAATGGCAGAGCGAAGCGTAGATATCTTTGAAAAAGCTGTAAACCTTTGACAACATCTGAAAAAAGCGTTGTCAAATCGTAGTCAAGGGCACTTTCGTAGTCACTCAAAGTGCCCGAAAACCCTTATTTTATGCGGACCAGCTTGGCTACTGTTTCACAGTTAGCCGTCGCCGGAAACATGTCAACAGCTACTGCTCTTTCCAGCTTATAACCTCTCTCCTGCAGGATCACCAGATCCCGTACCAGGCTGGTTGGTTTGCAGGAAATATAAACTAAATGATCTACGCCAAAGTTGATGATGCGGTCTAATGCTTTTGGATGAATTCCGTCTCTTGGTGGGTCCAGGATGATAAGGTCTGGCTTTTCAGTTATTTCATCAATGACCTTTAACACATCTCCAGCGATAAATTCGCAGTTATGCAGGCCGTTTGCCTCTGCATTTTCCCTTGCTGCGCCTACTGCCTCTTCTACGAGCTCCACACCTACTACCTTCTTTGCTACCGGCGCGATGATCTGGGAAATGGTTCCGGTTCCGCTGTATAAATCGAAGACTACTTTGTCTTTTGTCTCTCCTACATAACCTCTTGCTGTCTCATAAAGCACCTCTGCTCCCAGGGAATTGGTCTGGAAGAAGGAAAATGGGGTGATCTGGAACTTTAAGCCCAAGAGTTCTTCATAGAAATAGCCTTTTCCATAGAGAACGGTAGTCTCATCACTCTGTACCACATCGGCCAGCGTATCATTGCGGATATGAAGGATGCCAGCAAAACTGCCTTCCATTTTAAGTGCTAATAATGTTTCCTTCCACTCTTCCAATAATACTTTTTCTGCTTCTAAAGACTCCGGCATTCCTTCTTTGCCTGTCTGGCCGGAAGTTACCAGAGCCACCAGGATTTCCCCGGTTTTTACAGCTCTTCGCACCAGCAGATGTCTTAAATAACCTTCATGCTGCAGCTTCCTGTAGTAGCCCATTCCTTTTTCTGTGAAATACTCTAAGGTAGCCGTTAATATTTTACGGAAGTCTTCATGGACAATGTGACACTGCGGCGTATTTACAATATCATAAAAGCTGCCTCTTCTGTGCATTCCCAGCGCCAAAGGTCCGCCCTTATATTCATCGCCAAAGGAAAATTCCATTTTATTTCTGTAACCGTCAGAAATAGGGCTTCCCTTGATGCCCTCAAATTCATAGGACTTGCACACACTGTCTAAAAGCGCTTTGATCTGTCCTTCTTTGATCTTTAACTGCTCTTCATAGGGAAGACTCTGATACAAACAGCCGCCGCATACGCCAAAGTGTGGACATGCGTCCTCTTTCCGTTCTAATGAAGATGCTTCCAGTACTTCTAAAAGCCGTCCTTCACATTTTCCATTTCTCTTTTTATTGATCACAAATCGTACCTTCTGCCCTGGAATGGCATTTTTTACGATCACTTTTTCCTCGCCTACATGAAGAATGCCCTTGTTTGGGAACTCTACCTTTTCCACAACTGCTTCGTAAATCTCGCCTTTTTTCACCTTTTTGCTCCTTGTTTTTGTTTTTCTACTACCTAAGAAAAGCGTGTCCCTGTAATATGAGACACGCTTTTAACTTATAAGCTTTCACACCTGTTACGGTTTCTTTCTTATTTATTCAGCCTTTTCCTCAGCCTTCTCTTCTTTCTTTTCGCTTTTCTTCTCTTCTGCCTTTTCATCCTCAAAGAAGTCATCGTCGAAATCATCATCGAAATCGTCTTCAAAGTCTTCCAGATAATCAGGAGTAAAGAAACGGTATACTGCGTATGCGATACCTGCTACTGCTGCTACTGCGCCGATGATAGCCAGTACCCAGAGAATGCAGTTTTTCTTCTTTTCGTCTTCTTCTCTCTTGTGGATCAGTTCATTGATACGGCTGGTATTCATCAGTTCTTCCACACGGCTTAAAGCCTCTTTTCCCATGGTATCCCATCTCTCTCTGTCAAATCTGTTCATAGCAGATCCATCCTTTCTGCGCTTATTTTCCCTAATATTTAGTATACCACAACCATTTACTTTTTACTACTATTTTCAGATACGTTCCAGCTTCGCAAAACCAGCTAACATCTTTTTTTGTCCGCCCTTGTCAAACTCTACGGTGATCTCGTAATCTCTTGTCCCGTCTATGATCTCTTTTACAGTTCCTTCACCGAATTTGGCATGTTTTACACGGTCCCCTTCTTTATAATCAAGAGATGCTGCTTTTTGTACTGTAAATGTCTTTCCAAAGCCTGGTTTCTTCTTTGGTTCCAGGCTCTGCACGCCGCTGCCAAAACCGCCCATTCCGGCAGTTTTGCTGCTTCCGTAACCTGCTCCCGTGCTGTTTCCAACTGGTGACGCTGTTTTGGAAGCGTAGGCATTATATCCCATTCCAAACCGGCTGACGCCACTCTTGCTTCCCCGGTTCCATGGAAGGCCGGAATCGTCAAAATCATCCTGTTTGCCTTTTCCAAGGACTGGCTGTAATTTATCTGCATCCAACAGCTCCGGCGGGATCTCATTAATAAAGCGGCTTGGCTTTGACCACCTGGTCTCTCCATTTACCATACGCTGTCTGGCAGCTGTCAGCACCAGTTCCTTCTTTGCGCGGGTGATACCTACATAGCAGAGCCTGCGCTCTTCTTCCATTTCCGTCTTATCATCAGACATAATGGACATCATGCCAGGGAACAGGCCGTCTTCCATGCCTACCAGGTAAACCTTTGGAAATTCCAGTCCCTTGGCGCTGTGAAGAGTCATTAAAGTCACTCTGTCTTCAGACTCATCTACATTGTCAATATCAGCCACCAGCGCTACCTGCTCCAGAAATTCATCCAGTGTAGGATGTTCGCTGTCCTCTTCATAGGCAGCCGCCTTATTGATCAGTTCTTCAATATTTTCCAGTCGGGTCTGTGCCTCGATCTCCCCTTCTTCCTGAAGTTCTTCCTCATAACCGGTATCTTCCAGGATGTGGTCGATCAGGTCTTTCAGGGAATATTCTTCTGAATGGGCCATTGCCCGGAAAGCTTCCATCTGGGCAATAAAACGGCCGATCTTTTCAGCTGCCTTACCGATACCAGGGATCTGTTTTGCCTCTTTTAAGGTATCATAGAAACTCATTCCATGTTCAGAAGCAAAAGCTGTGACTCTTCCTATAGTAGTAGCTCCGATCCCCCGCTTTGGCACATTGATGATACGGATCACAGACAGGTCATCCACACCATTTGCAATGGTCTTTAAATAGGCCAGAACATCTTTGATTTCTTTTCGCTGATAAAAATTTACTCCCCCTACCAGTCTGTAAGGCACATTGTAGAAAATGCACCTCTCTTCTAATAATCGTGACTGTGCATTGGTCCTGTAAAGCACTGCCTGGTCCTGATAGGAATAAGCACTGTCGCGGATCTGGCGCACTACAAAATCCGCCTCATCCTTCGCCATGTCAAACTGCTTAAATAAGATCTTATCCCCTTCGCCGTTGGCGGTCCAAAGTGTCTTATTCTTACGTCCAAAGTTATGACGGATCACTCCGTTGGCTGCATCCAGGATATTCTGAGTGGAACGGTAATTCTGTTCCAGCTTGATCACCTTTGTGCCTGGAAATGTGTTTTCAAAGCTTAAAATATTCTGGATATCCGCCCCTCTGAACCGGTAAATGGACTGGTCATCATCACCGACCACGCAGAGGTTGCGGTACTTGGAAGCCAGCAGGCTTACCAGCTTAAACTGGGCCATATTGGTATCCTGGTACTCGTCCACCATGATATATTTAAAACGTTCCTGGTAATAATCCAGCACCTGTGGATTATTCTGGAACAGCTCTACTGTCTTTACGATCAGATCATCAAAATCAAGGGCATTATTCTTCTTTAACTGCTTCTGGTACTCCTTGTAGATCTCACCGGTCTTCTTTTCCCTGAAATCTGCCCCTGCGTTTAATAAAAACTCTTCCGGGGTGATCAGCTTATCCTTTGCAGAAGAGATCGCCGCCAGGACGGACCGCTCTTTAAACTGCTTGGTATCAATATCCATTGCCTTAAAGACCTGGCGCATCAGCGTCTTCTGGTCATCACTGTCATAAATAGAAAAGCTGGTGGTATATCCCAGACTTTCAATATGACAGCGCAGGATGCGCACACAGGAAGAATGGAAGGTGCTGACCCATATACTTTCTGCCCCAAAACCAACCAGGTTATCCACACGTTCCCGCATTTCCCCGGCTGCTTTGTTGGTAAAAGTAATCGCCATGATGTTCCATGGATTTACCCCGCATTCATCGATCAGGTAAGCGATCCTGTGTGTCAGGACCCTTGTCTTTCCCGAACCGGCGCCTGCCAGTATAAGAAGGGGGCCGTCTGTATGTAAGACCGCCTCTTTCTGTTTTGGATTTAATGTATCATAAATGCTCATATTATTTATACCGCCTTTTGTTTACAGTCTATTAAGTATAGCATCATTACTTTTCTCCCGCAAGCGGCGGAACGCGAAAATATGTTCGAAAACAACTTTAAATCAACTTTCCTCTTGCCATATAGTTTTCAATACTATATAATATACATAGTAATGTGACAACATAGACCGAGGTGACTTTTAATGAAAACAAATGAAGAACGGCTTCAGGATCTTTTCGCCTATCTTGACAGACAGACCCATGTACAACCAGAAGAGATCCCTAACATCGACCTGTATATGGATCAGGTCACAACCTTTATGGAAGAGCATTTAAAGAACACCAGACGGTATGAAGAAGACAAGGTCCTTACCAAGACCATGATCAATAATTACGCCAAAAACAATCTTCTCCCACCACCTGTGAAAAAGAAATATTCCAAAGAACACATGCTCATGCTGATCTTTATCTATTACTTCAAGAGCCTGTTATCTTTCCGGGATATTGAAGAACTGTTCCGCCCTATTACTGCGAAACATTTTACAGGTCATGACTCCAGTCTTTCTCTGGAAGACATTTACAGGGAAGTTTTTACACTGGAAGAAGGAGAAATGTCTTCCATCAAGGCAGATATCTCTTCTAAATTCGAAAAGGCCATGGAGACTTTTAAAGATGTTTCCAGTGAAGATGATGACCAGGATTACCTGCGGCTTTTCTCTTTTATCTGTGAACTTTCTTTTGATGTTTATATGAAAATGCAGATGATCGAACAGCTGACAGACCAGCTTCGCGCAGAACGTCCGGATCCGAAAAAGAAATAGTTTTTCTCCCGCCAAAAATCATTTTTCCATAATTTACCATTTATATCCCCGATTTTTGAATGAGACTTTCGCCCTCTTCAAAAACCGGGGATTTTCGTTATTCTCCCGCGAAATGAGCGCTTACAATTTTTTTGTTCGTACATAAATATTTTTGAGATTCTTATTGCTTTTTGTTTATTCTATGGTAAAATGAAAGTATAAATGATCGGTTTATTATTCGTTTTAACAACTCATTTGTTCTTATCCTGAAAGGAGATTTATACATATGTCTACATTCACAGTAAACGGCAAGTCTGTGACAACCACGCGCAAAGAGTCCCTGTTGCGGTTCCTGCGTGATGAGCTGAAACTGACTTCCGTAAAGGACGGATGCAGTCAGGGTGCCTGCGGTGCCTGTACCGTTATCATTGACGGTGAGACCTGCCGCGCCTGTGTGCCTACTACGGACATACTGGAAGGCCGGAATATCATTACCGTAGAAGGTCTTACTGACTGGGAGTCCAAAGTCTACACCTATGCATATGGAGAAGCAGGTGCTGTGCAGTGCGGTTTCTGTATCCCAGGTATGGTTATGTGTACCAAAGCACTGTTAGATAAAAACCCGGATCCTACGGAAGCTGAGATCCGCTATGCCATCCGCAACAATTACTGCCGCTGCACCGGCTATGTAAAGATCATCGCCGCCATCCGCCTGGCAGCAAAGATCATGCGTGAAGGCGTGATCCCGGAAGATAGTGCGGATGACTGGAAGATCGGTTCCAGAGTCCATCGTCTGGACGTTGAGGAAAAGGTTTTAGGATACGGCAAATATCCAGATGACTTCTATTTTGATAATATGTGCTACGGCTCTGCTGTACGAAGCAAGTATCCAAGAGCCCGTGTGCTTTCTATTGACATTTCTGCTGCAAAAGCTCTTCCAGGAGTTGTAGCGGTACTGACTGCCGAAGATATTCCTGGGGAAAATAAAGTGGGCCACTTAAAACATGACCAGTATACGCTGATCCCCGTTGGCGGCCTGACCCATTATCTGGGTGACTCCATTGCGCTGGTAGTTGCAGAAGACAAAGAAACCCTGGAGAAAGCAAAGAAACTGGTAAAAGTAGAGTACGAGGTACTTCCAGCTGTCCACAATATTGAAGAAGCCGCTGCACCAGATGCACCTTTAGTATATGATGAAGAGACTTCCAACGTACAGGCATATAAGCACGTCTGTCGCGGCAATGCAGAAGAAGCTATTAAACATGCTGCACACGTTATTTCCCACCATTTTGAGACTCCATGGACCGAGCATGCATTCCTGGAACCGGAGTGTGTTGTTTCCTATATGGACAGTGATGGGGATGTTTTCCTGATCACCACAGACCAGTCTTCCCATACCACTCTTCACGAATGTACTTTGCTTTTGGGAACTAAAAAAGTTAAGGTTCAGAATGCTTTAGTAGGCGGCGGTTTCGGCGGTAAAGAGGATATGTCTGTCCAGCACCATGCAGCTTTAATGACTTACTGCACAGGCCGTACTGTAAAGGTAAGCCTTACAAGAGCAGAGTCCCTTCTGGTACATCCGAAACGTCACCATTTTGTGATGGATTTCACCATGGGCTGTGATGAAAACGGCAAGATCATGGGCGTTAAGGCAAAAGTTGCCTCTGACACCGGAGCTTTTGCTTCCCTTGGCGGTCCTGTTCTGGAACGTGCCTGTACCCATGCAGCAGGCCCTTATGCTTATGAAAACTTTGAGATCGAAGGAACTGCTTATTATACTAACAATCCGCCAGCCGGTGCTTTCCGCGGTTTCGGTGTAACACAGACCTGTTTTGCTACTGAAACTCTTCTGAATATGATGGCCGATGAGATCGGCATTACTCCATGGGAGATCCGCTACCGCAATGCCATCCGTCCAGGCGGTGTTCTTCCAAACGGACAGATCGTTGATAATTCCACCGGTCTGATCGAAACTCTGGAAGCTGTAAAAGAAGAATATGACGCTGCTGTAGCTGCAGGTAAAGCCGTTGGTCTTGCCTGTGCTATGAAGAATGCCGGCGTAGGTGTTGGTATCCCTGACTGGGGCCGTGTAAAACTGATCGTAGAAGATGACGCAAAACTGCATATTTATACTGGTGCATCCTGTATCGGTCAGGGACTTGGTACGGTTCTGGTACAGATGGTCATTACCAATACAGACCTGACAAGAGATCAGATCGTTTATGAACGCAGCAATACCTGGATTGCACCTGACTCCGGCGATACTTCTGGTTCCCGTCAGACTCTTGTTACCGGTGAAGCCTGCCGCCGTGCCTGCGAAAAGGTAATGGAAGCAAAGAATGCCAGTGAACATCATTCCTTAGATGACCTGAAGGGACAGGAATTTTACGGCGAATACCTTGCAAAAACAGACCCATTAGGTGCTGACGTACCAAATCCGGTATCCCACGTGGCTTATGGTTATGCCACCCAGATGTGTATCGTTGATCCAAAGACGAAAAAGATTGAGAAAATGGTTGCCGCCCATGATGTAGGAAAAGCTGTAAACCCATTATCCTGCGAAGGCCAGATCGAAGGCGGTGTGGTTATGTCCATGGGATATGCTTTAAGAGAGCGTTATCCAATCGATGACAACTGCAAACCAATTGAAAAATACGGCTCTTTAGGTCTCTTCCGTGCTCACGAAGTACCAGAGATCGAAGCCATTGTTATTGACAAACCTGGTCTGAATGTAGCCTGCGGAGCCATTGGTATTGGTGAGATCACCTCTATCCCTACTGCTCCTGCTATTACAGACGCTTACTATCGCTGTGACGGAGAGCGCCGCTACAGTCTTCCAATTTCTGGAACACCTTACGAAAGCCTACTAATAAAAAGTCAAGTATAAATTGAAAAAAATTTTACTTGAGAAATAAGCACACAAAATAAGCTGCCTTAATAGCCAGCTTTTCAAGGAGCTATGTCAAAATAGTTATTTAAGATTCTCCCGATGGCAATGAGTCCTGTTCCAGATTGCGCAAGCATTCTTTGACTTTGCCGTAATAGATTCTAAGAAACTTATTAGCTCCGGCAGTCATATAGACCAGATAAGGCTTTCCTTCTGCTCGTTTTCGATCAAGAAACTGATAAACAGGCTCATTTACAGGTTTATTTTGAAGATAAGTAGTCATGATCTGGAAAAGCGTCTTGCGAAGTCTGGTTGAACCATTTTTTGAAGCACGGTTGCTACGCTGTCTGAACTGACCGGATTCATTTACACCTGGATCGACACCGGCGAAGGCAGTAATAGCTTCACGATGAGTAAATCGGGAAACATCACCAATTTCAGCAATGAGTTGTGGTCCATAAGTCTCACCGATGCCATATATGCTCATTACCGTATCGTATTCGGGAAGGGTTGAAGCAAGCTGATTCATTTCCTTGCGCAGTATTTCGATATGTTCCGAAGCAAGATTTAGCTGTTGAATGCTTTGGTGAATAAGGAGTTTATATGATTTCTCTTTGGGAAATACGGCAACAAGTTGTTTAGCTGCTTCAAAAAGCTCTGCAGGTTTTCCTTTCTGAAAGTTGTAGTGGTGTTTTTTGCAGAATGCCTCATAACGTTGCGTAAATGCTTTTAAACCGATTTTACGGACACAGTCAACATGCCAGAAGGAATACGCATAATCAACCCATTTTTCACTGCCATCTTCTCGGGCAGGACTGTCGAAGAGCTTGTTTATGCCAGGATAAGTATTATCCAGAAGTGAAATGAGATTTGCTTTAGCAGCAACCTTCTGTTTCATAAAAAAATCGAACTGTGAATTCAGTGTTTTTAGTTGTTCTCTTATAGTATCCATACTAGAATACTGTCGCAGTTCTGACCAGTTGTCAAGAGCATATCTGGCAATTTTACGGGCATCAGCAGGATCAGATTTTACTTTACGGAGAGAATTCTGTTTCTGACCTTTGATTAGTTTAGGATTGACGGCAGATATAAATATGCCGGCTTCTGACAGAGACTTGACAACAGGCTCATGATAGCGACCTGTGCATTCGATGACAGCTCTGGTTTCGCCCTCCAGAGATTTTAGATAGGTAACAAGGGTGTTAAGTTCGCCTGATGTATGTAGGACATCAAAAGGTTTACGGATAACGATTCCTGCGGGCTGAATTACAGTAATGGTGCTTTTAAGTTTAGAAGCATCAATTCCGACTGCATTGTACATAAATGGTTCCTCCAAAAGTTGAATTTGCATGGTATCCAGTTCCTCATTGCTTATTCAATCTCCTGTGGTATCAATCGGACGTACACAAGGCAGTCCTACCTACATAAACCGAACGGCTGCAAATGATAAGCTGGCTGACAGGCTTTCGTACGGACGCCAAATGGTCCTAGGAGACTTAGGTCAGACCGATGCTTATACATCATACAGCTTAAACAATGAGAGGGAAAAGTCCTAACTGGCTGTTAGGTGTCTTAA
>CAVIPV010000108.1:0-10558 GCA_963644495.1 Prevotella sp.
AAAACTATACAAAAGTTCAGAATAACACAACAAAAGTTAGAATAACAAATGGAAATGTGCATAATAAAAATGTATAATAACATCATCAGGAGTAAAAAGTTACTGTACAGATGATCTGTGAACAGCAGCAATATCTCCAGAGAACGTGAGATGCAGTTTTTAAACTGCAAAATTTATTTCCCGGTCAGACCGGGAGAGATGTACCGGGAAGGTACATAGAAAAGGAGAGGTGTATATGAAAAAAAGATTTGCAGCAGCGTCACTGGCAGCCATGATGGTACTGAGTATGACCGCATGCGGAGGCGGAAGCACCGCTACTACCGCAGCACCGGCAGAGACCAAGGCAGAGGAAACAACCGCAGCAGAGTCCAAGGAAGAAGCAAAAGAGTCTGAGGCAACAGCTGAGAAAGCTCCGGAAGATTACTCCGGTACAGTAGTTGTATATTCTCCTCATGATGCAGACCCGTTAAATGCAGGCGTAAACCTGTTCATGGAGAAATATCCAAATGTTAAGGTTGAAGTAGTAGCAGCCGGAACCGGCGAGCTTTGCAACCGTATTGCAGCTGAGTCTGCTAACCCGATCGCTGACGTGCTTTGGGGCGGCGGCGCTGACTCCCTGGCAGCATTTAAGGATTACTTTGAACCTTATGTATGCGCAAATGATGATGTGATCGCAGAAGAGTACAAGGATCCAGATGACAAGTGGATCGGTGAAAGCCCACTGCCAATGGTACTGTTCTACAATAAGGAACTGATCGAAAAAGACGGAATGACCATTCCTGAGTCCTGGGAAGACCTGATTAAGCCTGAGTGGAAAGGCAAAATTGCGTACTGCCTGCCATCTAAATCCGGTTCTGCTTACACCCAGTTATGTACTATGATCCTGGGCCATGGCGGCAAGGAAGACGGCTGGGATTTCATTAAACAGCTGTATGATAACCTGGACGGAAAGATCGTTGACTCTTCAGGTAAGTGCCACAAAATGGTAGCTGACGGCGAGTTCTATGTAGGTCTTACACTTGAAAAAGCAGCTGTTCAGTACAAGGATGATCCTTCTGTTGGATTTGTATATCCGAAAGATGGAACCAGTGCAGTTCCTGACGGTGTAGCTCTTGTTAAGGGATGCCCCAACGAAGAGAACGCAAAACTGTTCATCGATTTCGTAACCTCTAAAGAGTGCCAGACCGAGCAGAGTGAGAACTGGGGACGCCGTCCTGTAAGAAGTGATATGGACGTTGCAGAGGGACTTGCAAAGCTCAGCGACCTGGTATTAGTTGATTATGACTTTGACTGGGCTGCAAATGAAAAAGAGTCCATTATTGAACACTTCAATGATATTATGGTGGATTAATCTTTCTGAAATGAAAGTAATGGGAAACAAATAATAGAAAGACTGCCTGGCCCTGGCGGGCGGGCAGTCTTTCGTATATACAAGGGAATGTAAAAGTGGGAGTGTCTTCCAGAAAAGCAGTTGGGAAGTGCACATTAAATAAAAGGAGGACCAGATATGAGCCATGCAGTGATCATTAAAAATGCCGTGAAAAAATACGGTGATTTTACAGCGTTAAACGGAGTAAGCCTGGATATTAAACAGGGAGAGTTTTTTACTCTTTTAGGACCGTCAGGATGCGGAAAAACCACCCTTCTGCGTATGATCGCAGGATTTAATACTGTAGACGGAGGCGAGATCTGTTTTGATGACCGGGTGATCAATAATCTGGAGGCTCATAAGAGAGATATTGGTATGGTTTTCCAGAATTATGCCATCTTCCCCCATCTGACTGTGGCTGAAAACGTAGCATACGGCCTGAAAGCGAAGAAGTGTCCAAAGGACCAGATCCCGGGAAAAGTAGAAGAAGCCCTGGAACTGGTGCAGATCGGTAAATTAAAGGACAGAAAGCCAAATGAGCTTTCCGGCGGACAGCAGCAGCGAGTAGCTTTGGCAAGAGCTTTCGTTATTGAACCTGGGGTTCTGTTAATGGACGAACCACTGTCTAACCTGGATGCCAAGCTGCGTGTGCAGATGAGAACAGTTATTAAGAAACTGCAGCGCCGTCTGGGAATCACTACGATCTATGTAACACATGACCAGGAAGAGGCACTGGCTATTTCTGACCGCATTGCTGTTATGAAGGAAGGAAATATCATGCAGGTGGGAACTCCGGAAGAAATCTATAAGAAACCGGAAAATACCTTTGTAGCCGGATTTATCGGCGTTTCTAACTTTGTAGAGTGCGATGTTAAGGGAGATGATCCAAGTCAGGCAGTGCTGGATATTAAGGGAGAATGCTCCATTACATGTACGTTAAAGAAGCCGTTTAATGGTAAGGGCATTATTTCCGCAAGACCGGAGCAGCTGTTCTTTGACGATAAAGAAGGACTGCCGGGAACCATTACCATTTCCACCTTCTTAGGCGACTTTATTGAATATGAGATCCAGCTGGATAATGGACAGACCGTACAGTTAAATGAGTATACAAAGGATGTACATGAGCTGAGACCGGACGGTGAAAAGGTAAAGGTAAACTTTGATATCCGCGCAGTAGGCGTATACGATGCAGCAACCCAGGAGGTGATCTCATGGTAGGTTCCGGAAAGAAGTTAGACTTCTGGTTCTGGGTGAAAGTGGCAGTTGTGGGATTTATGCTGGTATTTCTGATCTATCCCTTCTGTACTTTGATCACCCGAAGCTTTTTCTCAACGAAGGTAGATGGTTTTACCTTTGAGAACTATATCAGATTTTTTACAAAGAAATATTATTATTCTGCATTGGGAAGAAGTATTTTTGTATCTGTGGTCACTACGATCACAACACTGGTGGTAGGTGTTCCCATTGCCTATGTAATGTCCCGTTATAATGTATGGGGCAAGCAGTTCATCCATATTTTTATCATCATGAGCCTTATGAGCCCGCCATTTATCGGCGCGTACAGCTGGATTATGCTGTTTGGACGTTCTGGTCTGATAACAAATATGTTTTCCCAGTTTGGCATCCAGCTTCCAAGTATTTACGGAAAACTGGGTATCATCCTGGTATTTACTTTTAAGCTGTTCCCTTATGTTTATCTGTATACCTCCGGCGCTATGGGAAGTATCGATTCCAGCCTGGAAGAGGCAGCAGAGAACCTGGGAAGCAATAAGCTTCGCAGACTTTGGACCATTACACTGCCGGTAGTCCTTCCGTCTATTGCAGCTGGCGCGATCATGGTATTTATGACCAGTCTGGCAGACTTTGGTACTCCAATGCTTATCGGCGAAGGTTACATGGTACTTCCGGTTCTTGTATACAATGAGTACATGAGCGAGATCGGCGGAAATGCCCACCTGGCAAGTGCCCTTTCTGTAGTTGTTGTATTCTGTTCTACTACAGTCCTTCTGGTGCAGAAGTATTTTGTTACAAAGAAAAACTATGTAATGACCGCTATGCGTCCGCCAAAGGAAGAAGAACTTCACGGAGCAAAGCGTTTCCTGGCAACATTCCCGATCATGCTGGTTACATTTATCGGCATCCTTCCTCAGATCGTGGTTATTGTCAGCAGCTTTATCAAGAGTGACTTTACCGGATTTAAGAAGGGCTTCAGCCTGGGAAGCTATATTACTATTTTTAACCGCCTGTGGACCAATATCCGCAATACCTTTGTATTTTCAACCATTGCCATTATATTTATCATCATCATTGGTATGCTGATCTCCTATATCATTGTGCGCCAGAAAGGCCTTGCAGGACAGTTAATGGATATGCTGATCATGTTCCCGTTTGTTATTCCGGGAGCTGTTCTTGGTATCAGCCTGATCGTGGCATTTAACAAGAAACCGGTGATCCTTACAGGTACTGCAGTGATCATGATCATCGCCTTTGTTGTACGAAAACTGCCTTATACCGTACGTTCCGGCAGTGCTTTCTTACAGCAAATGGACCCAAGCGTGGAGGAAGCTTCTATCAGCCTTGGTGTATCACCTATGCAGACTTTCTTTAAGGTAACAGCAAGATTAATGGCACCTGGCGTATTATCCGGCGCGATCTTAAGCTGGATCACCTGTATCAATGAGCTGTCTTCCAGCGTTATGCTTTACGGCGGCAAGACCAGTACGATCTCTGTGGCTATTTATACAGAGGTTGTAAGAAACAGCTTTGGTACAGCGGCAGCACTGGCATCTATTCTGACTGTAAGTACGGTTATTTCACTGCTTATTTTCTTAAAGGTAAGTAAGGGGAAGGTTTCTATCGTTTAAGGAGGACACACAAATGGTAAAATTTGGAACTGGTGGCTGGCGTGCGATTATCGGAGAAGAGTTTACCAAAGAAAATATACAGAAACTGGCCTTAGCTATGTGCCTGAAAATGAAGGCAGAGCATAAGGATACAAAAAGTGTAGTTATCGGCTATGACCGCCGTTTCCTTTCTAAAGAGGCTGTGATCTGGGCATGCCAGATCCTTGGAAGAGAAGGGATCCACGTACAGTTTGTAAACCGCAGCGCACCGACGCCTCTGTTAATGTTTTATGTGATGAAACATGATCTGGACTATGGAATGATGATAACAGCCAGCCATAACCCGGCGATCTACAATGGTATCAAGGTGTTTACATACGGCGGACGAGACGCAGATGAGTTTCAGACAAAGGACATTGAAAAATGGCTGTTAGAGGCGGAAAAATTGTATACCCCAGACCATGAGGAGGACGGCCAGATGCCGCCGCCAAGTTATACAGAACTGGTGAAACAGGGCATTGTAGAAGAGATCAATCCAATGAATGAATATCTGGATAATATCTTATCTGTGATCAATGTAGATGCCATTAGAAAACGGGATCTGAGAGTGGCAGTTGACCCTATGTATGGTGTCAGCTTAACGGCCTTAAGTACCATTCTGGCAGTTGCAAGATGTACGGTGGAGACCATTAACGCCCAGCATGATACACTGTTTGGAGGCAAGATGCCGGCACCTGCAGAGGATACTCTTAAGAACCTGCAGAACTATGTGCTGGACCGTTACTGTGATATTGGTATTGCAACGGACGGTGACGCAGACCGTTTAGGCGTTATTGATGATAAGGGACATTATCTTCACGCAAACCAGATCTTAGTCATGCTGTATTATTATCTCCTGAAATATAAGGGGTGGAGAGGTGACGCTGTGCGAAACCTGGCAACTACCCATATGTTGGACAAGGTGGCAGAAAGCTTCGGTCAGAAGTGCTATGAGGTGCCGGTAGGTTTTAAGTATATTTCCGCAAAGATGCAGGAGACAGATGCCATCATCGGCGGTGAGTCTTCCGGCGGTCTGACTGTAAAGGGCCATATCCACGGAAAAGACGGTATCTACGCAGCAAGCCTTCTGGTGGAAATGATCGCAGTGACCGGTAAGAGCCTTTCTGAGATCGTAAAGGATATTGAAGACCAGTATGGGGAAACTCATATGGAAGAGCGCAGCTACCGCTTTACAGCAGAGGAAAAGGCGCGGATCCAGAAGGTGCTGTTAGAAGAGCAGAAACTGCCGGAACTGCCATTTGAGGTATCCCGTGTTTCTTATCAGGACGGCTGTAAGGTCTACTTTAAAAATGGCGGCTGGGTAAGCGCCAGATTTTCCGGTACAGAGCCGTTACTGCGTATCTTCTGTGAAATGGAGAAAGAGGAAGATGCAGTCCGGGCCTGCGTGGTGTTTGAGAGGTTTTTGGGGCTGTAAAGGAATGGAAATATATTTGGAAGTCTGCTATACTTAGATATAAACAATGGACACCGCAAAGGAAGACATGCATGTATACAGGAAAAGCAGACAGAAATACAGTATATAAAACACATAAATTTTTCAACAGGGAATGCAAAAAAGGGCGTTCCCTGTTCTTTTTATCTGTAGTATCTGCGGCTGTATTATCAATAGGCGCAGGTCTTACAGGCTGCGGCCGGGCTGACGATTCGGTATTAGAGGCGGAACCGGAAAACTATGATCTCACTGTATTTACGGCCCAGGAACCGGAAGAATGGGGGCCTGTGATCAAGGAATTTGAGGAGCGTACCGGCTGGAATGTAAAGGTGAAAACTGGCTCAGCAAAGGAGATGCTTTCCCAGCTGGAAAAAGAAGAGGCAGACTGGGATGTGGCCTTTGGGGTCAGTGTGGATGCCCTGGAAGAGGGAAAAGATTACTGGCAGTCATATAAGGGTGCCTGGACCGGGTATTCGGACCTCTCCTTTGTTATTTTATATAATACCAATGTAGTGACCTACAGGGAACTGCCTACAGGCTGGGATAGCTTACTGGAGCCCCGGTGGAAAGGTCGTGTGGCAGTGCCGGATCCGCTTCAGTCAGATATGGCAGCTGCCGTTCTTACAGAGGCGGCAGAAAGCAGCGAAAAAGAAAATTTTCTGGATCTTTTAGGGGAAAATATGCAGTATCAGATGCCGGAAACCTTTAAAGAAGCGGAGCAGGGGATTTCTGACGGCCGTTATTCTCTTGGCGTCACTTCAGAAGAGGCGGCCAAAGCCCTTTTGGCTGCAGGTCAGGACGTAGACTATATTGCTCCGGAAGAAGGAAAATGTCTTTTTGAAGACGGGACTGCGATCCGAAAAGGAAGTCCAAACATAGATGCAGCAGAAGAATTTGTGGCTTACACTACCTGTGAGGATACAAAATGGCTGTTGCGGACCCAGCTTTTACGTGAGCCGACAGAAGATGCGGACCAGAAGGCGGCTGTATCTGAAGAAGAGCTGAAGCAGAGGTTTTCCAGACAGCAGGAGGTTTTAAGCATCTGGAAGATCATTATGGATGAAAAGGGCAGTGCAGCCCATGAACAGGAACAGTGACAAAGAAGGCGGGGAACAGATGAAGATATTAAATAAGCTTTCATTTCATAAAAAGATCTTTCTTGCCTGTCTTCTGACGGCACTGGTGCCTTTATTGTGCTCCAGCGTGGTTATGATCCGGTTATTTACTGCATCTCTTGACCGGCAGAATTTAGAGGAAGGCCGGACCCAGATCACAAAGGCAGAGGCCAGACTGGAAGCAGTTTTTGAAAAATGTGAGGAAGCCTGCGAGACCATTGCAACAGATAAAAAGACGGCCCGGATCATGATCGAGAAAAGCGAGGCAGACCACCAGAGGGAAATGTATCTTTCTTTGTATCAGGCAACCCAGGAAACCTCCGGTTATGCCCGGTTTTCTATTTATGACGCAGGGGGGCATCTGCGCTATACCACGGACACAGAGGGAAAGACAAAAGACCTGCCAGTATTCTGGGGGCTTTTAAGAAAGGCTTCCAGGGCAGATGATATTGTATATTACAGGACGGATCCGGATCTTTCTATTACAGACGGGGATATCCTGCTCCAGGGGGCAAGACCGCTGTATACAGAGGGCGGGGCAAAGACGGGCTATATTGTTTTTGATTTTACCAGGGAAAATCTGGACGATCTTTTAGGGGCAGAGGTTTCGTCGGGAGATGTGCTGTTGCTTCTGGATACTCATAAGCGGACGGTGTACTGCTCCGGACAGGACAAAAGCCAGTTCCAGACAGGTGACATGATCGAAAAGATATTAAACAACAGGAAAATGACCGATGCAGGCCATGACCGGGAGCAGTATCTGGTAAGTCACGGGGGCAGGACCGGTTTTTACTTTCTGTTATGCCGCCAGGCGCCTATGAGCCAGCCTGCGGTGCAGACTATGTGGACCGTCAGTCTGTGTTTGTCGGCGCTGGGATTGTTCCTTTGTCTGGCTGTGTCAGGCGTACTGACGGGCAGTATTGCCCGCCCGGTACAGACATTAGACGAAGCTATGGAAAAAGTGAAAAAGGGTGATCTTTCTATTCGTATCCATACCCAGTCAAATGATGAAATGGGCCGCCTCACTCGCAGCTTTAACCAGATGACAGAAGATCTGGGGCGGTACCTGGAAGATAAGGTGCAGCAGCAGAAGGATCTGAATGAAACCAGATTAAAACTATACCAGACCCAGCTGAACCCTCATTTTCTCTATAACACACTGGACACGATCAAATGGGAAGCAAGGATCCGCCAGGTGCCAAGGATCGCAGTGCTGGCAGAAAATCTGGCGATCATACTGCGAAAAAGCATTTCCAGCAAGCCATTTATCCCGTTGAGAGAGGAATTAGAGACTATTGACAGTTACGTAGAAGTGCAGAAGATCCGTTTTACCGGCCGGTTTTTATGTGAAAAGGAGATACCGGACCAGTTAGAGGAATGCATGGTTCCAAAAATGATCTTACAGCCTTTAGTTGAAAATGCTATTATCCATGGCCTGGAAGGCTGTGAAAGCGGGTATATCTGTATTTACGCAGGCCGTGAAGGTGATATTTTAAATATATCCATTACCGATGACGGACGGGGCATGAGCCCGGAGATACTGGAATGGATCAACAGCCCGGAACCAGAGAAGCGGGACGGGCATCTGGGGCTTTATAACATTATGAGGATATTAAAACTATATTATGGAAATGAATATGGCCTGAAGGCAGAGGTGACAGAAGACGGTACAACTGTCACGTTAAAGTTGCCAGCCAGAAAGGAGGGGGACGATGTATAAGGTTGTAGTAGTAGAAGATGAAGAGATCGCCAGAAAAGGCATTATATTTACTATTAACTGGGAAGCATTAAACTGTATGATCGCAGGGGAAGCAGCCAACGGGGAAGAAGGAGCA
This sequence comes from Prevotella sp., assembly GCA_963644495.1. GTDB lineage: Bacteria > Bacillota > Clostridia > Lachnospirales > Lachnospiraceae > Enterocloster. The sequence goes on from CAVIPV010000108.1 coordinate 8,655, forward strand.
GAGGTGATCCGCCGCCTTTCGCCGGATATCATTGTTACAGACCTGAAAATGCCCCGCATGGACGGCGTGGAAATGATCCAGATGCTGCGAAGTGAAGGAAACAGGGCGAAATTCATTATCCTGACAGCCTATGGGGATTTTAAATATGCCCAGAGCGCGGTGAAGCTAGGAGTCAGCGATTATCTGTTAAAGCCTTTAAAGGACGGGGATCTGGAGCAGTCTGTGACCCATATTATCGTCCAGCTGGAAGAAGGGGACCGGATCCGGCAGAAGGAAGAGGAAGAAACACCTATATTCCGGTTTAATGCAGACAGAAAAGCAAAAAATAAGTATGTGGAACAGGCCATTAAGCATATCCGTGAACATTATAAAGAGGATATCAATATCAGCACAGTGGCGGAGCAGCTGCAGATCAGCGAAGGCTATTTAAGCCGTGTTTTCAAAAAAGAGACAGATTATACATTTACCACCTATCTTTCCTATTACCGGATGAAGGTGGCAATGGAACTGTTAAAAGAGGGAAATCTGAAGGTATATGAGGTGGCAGACGGGGTCGGTTATTCAGATACCGCCTATTTCAGTGCCCAGTTTAAAAAATTAGTGGGGATCGCGCCTTCTGAGTACCAGGAGCGGGTAAGAGGACACTAGAGATCCTGGTGCCAGAAAAAGTGTGTACATGAAAAAATAATTATGTTATCATAGAGAGTAAGATACCCGGGGAGGTGGCCATATGCTTGAATTTAAAGACATCTTGGGACATGAACAGATAAAAGAGCATTTTCAGAACGCGGCAGCAACGGGGAAAGTTTCCCACGCTTACATCTTAAGTGGTGAAGCGGGAATGGGAAAGAAAACTCTGGCTAATGCCTTTGCCATGACCCTTTTGTGTGAAGAAGGTGGCAAAGAGCCTTGTATGCAGTGTCACGCCTGCAAGCAGGTCCTTTCAGGAAACCACCCGGATCTGATCTATGTAACACATGAAAAACCGGCCAGTATAGGTGTAGATGATGTGCGCGAGCAGATCAATGATACCATTATGGTGCGCCCTTACAGCAGCCAGTATAAGATCTATATTGTAGACGAAGCAGAGAAAATGACGGTGCAGGCCCAGAATGCCCTTTTAAAGACCATAGAAGAGCCGCCGGCCTATGCAGTGATCATGCTTCTGACCACCAATCCAGATGCATTTTTACAGACCATTCTTTCAAGGTGTGTGCAGCTGAAACTGAAACCATTAAAAGACTCTGTTGTGAAGGACTATCTGGAGGAAAAACTTCAGGTAAAAGATATTCAGGCAGAAATATACAGTGCGTTTGCAAGAGGAAATCTGGGCAAAGCGATCCACCTGGCCCAGTCAGAGGACTTTAAGATGATGTATGAAGAGATTTTAAAGCTGTTAAAAGAGATCAAGGAAATGGATATTTCCCAGCTTTTGGATGTGATCCGCAAATTAAAAGATGACAATACGGATATCAAGGAGTGTCTGAATTTTATGCAGATGTGGTACCGGGATATCCTGATGTATAAAACGACTAAGGACTTAAACCTTCTCATTTTCAAGGATGAATTTTCCGCAGTAAAGAAGGCGGTGTCTTTAAGCAGTTATGAAGGGCTGGAAAGGATCTTAGAGGCCATTGACAAGGCCAGAGTCCGTTTAGATGCCAATGTAAATATGGAACTGGTCATGGAGCTTCTGCTTCTGACCATGAAAGAGAACTAATAGTATTTTTAGCGGTGTTTTAGGAAAGGAAATCAAGTAAGAGAAATGTTGACAGTAATAGGAGTGCGTTTTCGGACTGCAGGAAAGATCTACTATTTTGATCCTGCAGACCGGCAGATAAAGATCGGGGACCATGTGATCGTAGAAACTGCCAGAGGCATTGAATACGGTTATGTAGTTTTAG
>CAVIPV010000109.1:0-10175 GCA_963644495.1 Prevotella sp.
GGGCACAACTGACAAAAAATCTTCTCACAAAATCAGGCACAGAAAGATTCCGAGAGAACATAAAAGAAAGCGGAGGAGAAAATAATGCAGTCATTGCTGAATGTGCCGGCAGAAGTTGTGTCGGCCAATATTAACGCAGCTGTTACAAAAGCAGCGGCAAAGAAAAGACGTATTTTTGTCCTGGGGATCATGGCAGGTGCGTTTATCGCTATGGGAGCCCAGTCAAGCAGTCTGGCAGTCCACAATATATCTGATGTAGGGACCGCAAGGACTCTTGCAGGATGCATTTTCCCGGTGGGGCTTATGATGATCGTGTTTGTAGGCGGGGAACTGTTTACAGGGGATTGCATGATGTCCATGGCGTTTATGAAGGGCCGTATGAGCCTTGGGAGCCTTTTAAGGACACTTTTGATCGTTTACCTGGGGAATTTTGCAGGAGCGGTGCTGATCGCCTTTCTTGTGGCTCACAGCGGCCAGTATGATTATTCAACAGGAGCACTGGGGGCTTATACTATTAAAACAGCAGTTGGAAAGACCAGCTTAAGTTTCATGCGGGCGCTGTTTTCCGGTATTTTATGTCAGTCGCTTTCCTGGCTGTTTTCCGTTTCATCTTTCCTGTCATTCTTCATATAGCCTTTAATACGGAAAATTTTACCGCAGGCGGGATCTTGAAACATCTTTTTTACCGCTGTTTCCAGCTTCTTCGGATCCATGGAAAAGTTCAGATAATATAACGAGTCGAAAACTTTACTCTGATCCAGAGGCATTTTCTCATAATCTTCCATGCGGTATTCGCAGGTCAGCAGACGCTTATAGTCAGCCTCATCCAGATCTTCCCAGCTTTTGCAGAGGATCTGATCCAGTATAAACCTGCGTCTGCAGTGTACCTGTTCCATGGCCTCATTCAGATATGAAAGAGTAGCTTTTAACTGCTCTTCTGGCACGCTATCGCACTTACTAAAGATCACGCAGCCTGCGTCAGCCACTTCTGAAGCCAGCAGATATTTCGCCTCTTTTGAAAGGTCTTCTTCCAGCCCGGCATCCACCAGAGCGATCACATTTCCAGGCTCATAAAAGCGGTCCAGAGGTTCTTCATAAAGGGCATCGAAAAATTCATCCACATCATAAATTCCTGACGGTTCTATGACCACCCGGTCAAAACCTTCCATGGCCATTGCGATCAGCTTGGTCTTAAACCTGCGTCTGTGGCAGTCCGCGTCACAGCCACCTGCGATCATTTCCAGGCTGCAGTTATCTCCTTCCAGATCCTGTAAAAGAAGCATATCCACATTGACCGCGCCAAAATCATTTTCCAGTATTCCGATCTTCTTGCCCTGTTTCATCAGATAAGAAGCATACTTTTTTATAAAAGTTGTCTTTCCGGCACCTAAAAATCCAGTGATCAGATCAATCTTTATCATATCTCTCACTCCTTTTGCCCTTTACGTCCTTTCAGAACAGTTTCAGGCTTTTTTAGATGCCAAGATTATATCATTTTACTTCTGCCATGTCCATTACTACATCTAAGAATACCTCTGCGCCTGCCAGTACATCTTCGTCCTTGGTATATTCTTCCGGATTGTGGCTGATACCATTCACACTTGGTACAAAGATCATAGCTGTTGGGCAGATCCTTGCGATCATCTGAGCGTCCTGTCCAGCACCGGAGGTGATGCGTCTTACACTTAAACCGTGGTCCTTGGCTGCTTTTTCAACCTTTTCTACGATTCCCAGGTCAAATGGTACCGGATCAAATTCTGTCATACGCTCTGTTGAGATCTTAACATCATCTTCTTAACACTTGGCACAAAAATCATGGCTGTTGGGCAGATCCTTGCGATCATCTGGGCGTCCTGACCAGCACCGGAAGTGATGCGTCTTACACTTAAACCGTGGGCTTTTGCAGCTTTTTCCACTTTTTCTACGATTCCCTCATCAAATAATACCGGGTCAAATTCTGTCATTCGCTCTGTGGAGATCTTAACATCATCTTCTTTTGCCAGTTTCTTTAAGTACTCAGCAAAAAGCTTTTCATCATTGTCCAGCTTTTCCTTGTTTGGATTGCGCAGATCCACGGTAAATACTGCCTTAGATGGGATAACATTAATGGCATTTGGCTTAAATTCAATGCAGCCTACCGTAGCAACGCCGCCGGATTTCTCTACTAATTGTCTTAAGAATACATTTACCTTTGCTGCTGCCAGTCCTGCATCATGTCTTAATGCTGTTGGTGTGGTTCCTGCATGGTTTGCAGCACCTTCAATGGTCACTCTCTGCCAGTGGATGCCCTGAAGATTCTCAACTGCGCCGATGCGGATGCCTTCATGGTCAAGGATCGGGCCCTGTTCAATGTGCAGCTCCACAAATGCATATGGCTTGATAAATCCAGGTTCTACGGTTCCCTCATATCCGATACGCTTTAATTCATCCCGTAAAATGGTTCCATCTGTTCCTACTGCATCCAGAGCCTCTTCTACGTCCATTCCTCCAGCGTAAACCAGAGAACCCATCATATCCGGTGAATAGCGGACACCTTCCTCATTGGTAAATGCAGCTGCAACAATAGGTCTTGCAGAAACCATGCCTGCATCCTTTAATGTTTTGATCACTTCAATGCTGGAGATCACACCCAGACATCCGTCGTACTGTCCTGCATTGATAACGGTGTCAATGTGTGACCCGATCATCAAAGGCGCCTGGTCCTTATTTTCAGGTGTTTCCCAGATACCGAAAATATTTCCGATCCGGTCTACAACGACCTCTAATCCAGCCTCTTTCATCCATTTAGAAACCAGGTCTCTGCCTTCTTTTTCTGTATCAGAAGCAGCCAGTCTGGTCCTTCTTCCTTCTGCATCTTTTCCAATTTTTCCCAGTTCATTGATCCTTGACAGTAATCTTTCTCCATTTACAGATACCATAATCATATCCTCCTCATTTTCCGGCAGTCCTGCATCCGGCTTCTCTTTTGTATCTTAAGTATAGCCATTAGAATTTCAGGTTTCTATCATTTATAAAACTGATTTTGTCAGATTTGTACCAGATTTATCCTTCAGTTATTCCGAAAATCGCTGAAGAGTGATATACTTTGAGAAATTCATATCAGAAAAAGCATTTAAGATATTTTTATCTAATGCTATAAAAAATACAGAGGGAGCGTGATATTTCATGAGTATTTCCTTTCCAAAGTGCAATCAGGCAGGCAGATCCTTCGTTATATCTACAACTGATGACATGCAGGAAAAAGTGCATTATCTGTCAGAGGATTTCCCAATTTCCATTTTTTCCCAGAATTATCACACTGCCGCCGGTGACTCTACCCCATTCCACTGGCATGATGAGCTGCAGTTAAACTGGGTTTCTGAAGGAGAACTGGAATACTGCATCAACGGGGACTCTCTGCGTCTGTCCGGTGATAAGATCCTTCTTGTAAATGGACATCAGCTCCACAGTTCCCGTACAACGGGGAAAGACGCATGTTCCCTGTGTATCAACTTTTCGCCGGACCTTTTTCACCCCATGATCTTAAAACATTACATCCGCCCTTTCCTGGAAAATGAAAGCTTTACCAGTTCGATCCAGCTTTTAAATCCCGGGCAGATCACTCTTTTGGAAAGCCTTTTAAAACAAGACAGCGAACCTATGGGATATTTTTCTATTGTAAACTTTCTTTCACAAATATTGGAAGAAATGATCCGCTCCTTTAAAGAAACGCCGGACCAGAATGATCAGGAGGAAATGGAGCTGTTCCAGTCTATGTTGAGCTTCATCCACAGCCATTATCAGGAGCCTTTAACAGTCCGCCAGATCGCCGCCTGCGGCATTATTAATAAAAACCGTTGCACCGACCTGTTCCGTAAATATACCCGGCTGTCTCCTATTAAATATTTAAATGAATACCGCCTTTATATGGCCAAAAACCTGATCTTAAATACCAGAAAGCCCATTTCTGAGATCAGCGCCGATGTAGGCTATAACCAGATCAGCCATTTTATTGAGCAGTTCCGGGGCGCCTATGGCCTTTCTCCCTTAAAATACAGAAATAAATTTTCCGGTCAGTCTTTAGAGTGAACCAGCAGCTTGTCATAGGTGAGATCCATTCCTACTGCTCCAAGGGGCGCTGTGATCAGGATAGCCAGAACTGCCACAGAAAGAACGATCTGTCCGCAGGAAAGTCCCATTGCAAGAGGAACGGAACCGATAGCCGCCTGTACTGTTGCTTTTGGAAGATAGGCGATCACACAGAATAAGCGCTCTTTCTTATTTAACTGGGTGCCAAGCATACAAAGGAATACTCCCACTGCACGAAACATTAAACCGATGAAGATCATAAATACAGCGGCAATTCCTGCCTGCATAGTATAACGGATATCTACAGCTGCACCTACCAGCACAAAGAGGATGACCTCTGCCGCGATCCAAAGTTTTCCAAATTTTTCTGAAAGTCTTTTTGATACAGCCGGTACGCATTTAATGCGGATCACCGCTGCCATTCCAACAACTGCCAGAAGCCCGGAAACAGATACGATCCCCTTAAGCCATGTTTCTATGGACATAAGAAGAAATGACATTCCAAGGATCAGGATCACTTTCATACTGTTGCGTACATAATGCTTTTTGGCATAGGCAGTTTCAAAAAACAGGCTTAATCCATAGCCAGCCACAGCTCCTAAAGCAATTCCCAGGATAATGGATACCGGGATATTAACAAAATCCATGACATTGGCACTGCCGCCCTGAGCCATATTTACAAAAGTAGAAAACAGAACGATCACAAAAATATCATCACAGGATGCGCCTGCCATGATCATCTGTGGGATTCGCTGCTCTGTACCGTATTTTGTATCCATAAGCTGCACCATTCTGGGGATCACAACTGCCGGTGATACAGCGCCTAACACAGCGCCCATAACTGCCGCTTCTACTCTTGAAATATGCAGGATCATTGGCGCAAACAGTACAAATGCAAGGATTTCGCAGCTTGCAGGCACACAGGACATCATAAGAGCCGGTCTGCCTACTTTCTTTAAATCTGTCAGATTCAGGGAGAGTCCTGCTTTCAGCAAAATAATGATCAGCGCCATCTGGCGAAGTTCTAAGGAGATTCCCAAAATAGATTCATCAAGCCAGTTTAATACACAGGGGCCTAAAACAATGCCCGTGATCAGCATGCCGATGATCCGCGGGATCTTAAACTTCTGGCACAACGCCGCCATAGTAAGCCCCAGTAAAAATACAAATGCAAGTGAAGTCAACATGTTTCTTTTTCTCCTTTTTATTGTGTATTTACTCCCCGGGATCACTAGATGTACAGACCTACCCGATCTGTCACTGACAGTTGCTTTCTACTGTATAACAACAAAAAAAGCTGGTGACTCCGTGAGTATTTCATCACAGAAGTCATCAGCTTATATCCTTTAAGCGGTTTAGGTTTCCCAAGGGAGAACTTCATTCCCTGGGGCATATTATAAAACAGAATGCATTGTTTGTAAATATTTATTTTTCTGCATTCTCTTCTTTTGGATCTTTCTCTATATTTTCTATACTTCCCATGGAGCTGGCCCCATTATAAAATGCACAGCCATTTCGTCCATTTTCTTTTACATGATACAGTGCTTTATCTGCATCCTTGAAGATGCTCTCACCTGGATTTTCCCTGTCAGAAAATGCCACACCTACGCTTAATGTAACTGCAGGAGCTTCGCTTTCTGCCTTTGCCAGTTCTTCGCTTACATATTTGATCTTATCTTCAATGGTGTACTTCAGATCACTGGTCACATCCACCATGATCACAGAAAACTCATCTCCGCCAATACGACAGACATAATCAATGCTTCGAAATGCCCGTTTCAGGCATCTGGCCACTTTCTTCAAGATCGCATCACCAGCAGCATGTCCGTAGGTATCATTAACAGATTTAAAAATATCCACATCAATAAGAAGCAGTGCAAATGGCGCATCCCCGGTCTCATAAATACGGAGAAGCTTTTCATAAGAGCCTCTGTTTAACAGTTCTGTCAGGGCATCATGTTCTGCCTGATGGCGGATCAACCTCTGAGTCTCCTGATTTTCCTCGTATACTTTATTGTAAGTGACTGCCAGGTTCTGAAGCTCTGCAGCACCCATTAAAGGAAATATCTCCCCTTTTTTAATGCTTTCATTATAACTTATAAGAGGTTTTACAATCAGATATTTTAACATCAGGCAAATGAAGAACATGATCAGAAGCATCAGTGCAATGCCGATCTCCAGTTTCAGATACATATCTGAGAAAATGGAAGTAGCTCTGCTCTGACTTTGTCTTGTCTGGGTAATAAGACCGTTCATGCAGCGTGAAACATCCGATGTGATCCTAGTACGTACATCCTGGTAAGCATCATCACAGACCAGATCTCCGGCTTTGACCAGTTTACCATCTCTGTCTAAGTGGCTGTCTTCTTCGCTTAACTGCACGTTTTTTATTTCCTGTGGCCAAGTGTCCTCCGGCACAGACATCGCCTCAGATACCAGGCGCATGGAATAATATTCTGTATCCATCAGATTCTTGGAACATTCCAGAGCCTCTTCTAAGGAATCAAACATTTCCGTTCCGTCAAAGTATTTTTCCAGACTGTCCAAAGCCTCTTCCCTGCGGTGGGTATTTGCCTCAACAAAATACAGTTCCATATATTTGGGCTGTCTGGTGATCGCATACAGGCGCACCTGCTCTGTCAGATAATCAGAACCATCCTGAAGCTGCTTCGCTGCTTTTTCACAGACAATATTTAGTCAACAGCTATATCCGCACCCCGGAAGATGAACGGGTGGTAGAAAACTTCGGCCAGACGCCTTACTATATCATGGCCCGTAAGTCGGACCAGGCACTGATCGATAAGATAGATACTGCCATTGACCAGATGAACGTGGAAACTCCCAACTGGCGTACCGATCTTTACAATAAATATTATGGTTCCCAGGAATTAAATACAGAATTTACCTCAGAGGAACAGGCCTTATTGACCCAGCTGCAGAAAGACCACACGGTGATCCGCGCTGTTATGAATCCTGATACCAGCCCTTATTCCTGGTATGAAAATGGAGAAGCACGGGGTATTGCAGCTGATATCTTCCGTGCTACAGCAGAAGAACTGGGGCTTGACTATGAGATCGTACCTGTTGCAGACCGGGAAGAGTATTTTGATGCCCTCGCCTGCGGCGATATTGATATCTGGATGGATTTTAACGGCGGTGATGAAGCGGAAAATGTATACAAGTACAAAACCACCAATCCTTATCTGACTACCACTGTTTCCGTGCTGCGTACCAGAGATGCCTCTGAAAAGATACAACGTCTGGCTGTTATAAACAGTAATACAGCCATCCGTGAGATCTTATCTGCTACCTGGCCGGATGCTGAGGTCCTTATGGTATCCAATACAAAAGAATGCGTAAAGCAGCTGGCAGAAGGAAAGGTAGACGGCGCACTCCTTATGACCTATACAGCCCAGAAACTGTCCGGGGATGATATCCAGAACCGTTTCCGTGTAGATATCGTTCCCGGTGCTTCCCTGGACCTAAAAATGGCAGTAAATGCAAATGATGACCATAATTTCTACGGTCTCTGGAAAAAAACTCTTTCCAATGTATCAGGCCAACTTCAGGCAGAAGTGACCCAGCCATATGTGGAAGAAACAGCTACACCTACCATCCTAGCGTATCTTTTCGATCATCCTGCTTATATGATCCTTCTGATCGCCATTTTCCTGTTTGTCGCTTTCCTGCTGCTTTTGTATGTACAGTCTGTACGCAGCAGAAACAGTCTTAAGATACTGTCCGGCGAACTGGCGGATGCTTTAGAAGATGCAAGATCTGCCAATGAGGCAAAACAGGAATTCTTCTCCAAGATGAGCCATGATATCCGTACACCATTAAATGTAGTCCTGGGAATGACCCAGATCGCCCAGAAATACAAATCTGACACCGAGCGTCTGGACAATGCACTTGACAGCATCACCACAGAAGGAAATTACCTGCTGGTACTGATCAATTCCATTCTGGATGTAAACCAGTTAGAGCATGGACATGTGGAACTGGCAAAAGAACCTTTTAAGCCCGCCGACTGTCTGAATAACAGCGCTGAGATCTTACGGCCTCTGGCTGACAAAAAAGAACAGCAGATGACTGTAAAATGCGACCAGAATGACTGTGTTGTAGTGGGCGACCCCAACCGTTTCAGCCAGATCATCATCAATATCATCTCCAATGCCATTAAATATACAAATGGGGGCGGACGGATCGATCTGCATCTGGAATGTTTTCCTGACAACCACTGCCGTTTTACCTGCCGTGACAATGGCATCGGCATGACACCTGAATTTATCAGCCACATTACAGAAGACTATGTACGCGCTGAAGACAGCCGTGTTTCCAAAGTTCAGGGAACAGGACTTGGAATGTCTGTTGTAAAAGGCTTTACGGACCTGATGAAAGGAACTCTGACCATCAACAGTACTCCTGGTGCCGGATCCACCTTTGTGATAAAACCTTACCACACCAGAAGAAAACACTGCCTTCTTTACCGGTAAAAAAGTCCTTCTGGCGGAAGACAACGCCCTAAACGCTGAGATCGCCATGGAACTGCTCCAGAGCATCGGTCTTTTGGTTGACTGGTCTGAAAATGGCTTTCTGGCAGTAGAACGGCTGCGCGCTTCCAAACCAGGGGAATACTTTGCTGTGTTCATGGACATGCAGATGCCTGTTATGGACGGCATCACCGCAACCAAACTGATCCGAAGCAGCGACCATCCAGATCGCAACATCCCTATTTTTGCCATGACCGCAAATACCTTCGCCACAGACCGGAAACGCTGCCAGGATGCAGGCATGAACGGCTATATCGCAAAACCGATCCACATTGATGAGATCGCCGCTACCTTAAAAGAAGGCACTCCCGCATAAACAGGCATAACTCTTTATCTTTACAATCTGTTCACAATTGTTCACAAAATACTTACAATTTGGGCAAACTTTCTTCACGAATGTTTCCTATACTAAAGAACGTAAAGAGTTAATGCAATTCAACTTTTTTTCATAATACTCCGGCGGACTGGAAGATTTTCAGTCCGCCTCCTCCTTTTTATGGGAAAAATTTTATTGCGTTATAGACTCACGTCCCCCGCGCTTCGCGCTCTACTGCCTGCTATCGCAAACCATTATATTGCATAAAACATTTCCTCATATTTTTAAATCTTTGTGCACACTTTTTTTATCCTCTATGCTATTATAATAGACGTAACCCCCCAATACATTATATAGTTTTTGCTACACCCCATAAGAAACGAAATACCTTCTCCTTAAAAAGATCCGTTCCCCGACGGATCTTTTTTCTTGCCAAAAATTGCTGCAGATCTGCATATTTTCCCACAAAACCCACCAAAAATGCTATACTGATAAGTAACTTACCTGACTATCATTTCATAATACACGAGGTTATACACATGACAACTCAGACAGACAGTACAAATCCACTCTTTGCGGGAAAAAGCATCCCAAAGATCATCATACAGCTTTCCTGGCCGGCCATCCTGGAACAGTTTCTGATCTGCATGGCCAATCTGGCAGATACGGCTATGGTAGGCTCCATCGGCCCTGCTGCCACTGCTTCTGTTGCTATTAATATTTCCTCCGTCTGGCTCATCAATGGCTTTATCACCGCTTTAAGCGCCGGATTTTCCTATCTGGTCTCCCATGCCATTGGCGAAGGGAATAAAAATAAAGTAGAGTCCGCTGTGCGCCAGTCTCTCACTGCATCCCTGCTTCTTGGGCTCTTCCTTACGCTGATCGTATTTTCCATCCACAGGAAACTTCCTGTGTAGCTGGGAGCTACCCCGGAGGTACTTCCCGGAGCAACCGCCTATATGGGTATTTTTTCCTTCGGCCTGATCGGTGAGACACTTGGAGTCGTCCTCTCTGCAGACCTGCGCTCTGCCGGAAACACCCGTATCCCCCTTGCAGCCAACTTAACTTGGGGACATGTGGAATTTACTTTTTCATTTAAAGTTTTTAAACTTTTTTTCATTTTCCCGTTGACAAAAACTATCCCCCATGATAGTATATATGAGGTTCGCTTCTGACGAACAAGAAATGCTGCTGTGGCTCAGTCGGTAGAGCGTCGCATTGGTAGTGCGGAGGTCACGGGT
>CAVIPV010000110.1:0-9162 GCA_963644495.1 Prevotella sp.
AAAAGCCCAGCTTCTCCTGAAAGAAACTGAGCTCTCTATGACGGATATTGCCATTGAATCCGGTTTTGTAAATCTTTCCTATTTTGAACGGATTTTTCGCAAAACTACTTCTCATACACCCCTTCAGTATCGACGTCAGATGCGGTCGTATTCATAACCTGACATTTCATATACCTGGATTTTCGCATTACATAAACCGGTCAGTGACGCCTTTTTCCCTCTGCCGTATACACGGGTAGTAAATACCTGGCTTCCTTTATTTATAAACAACTCCAAAGAAGACGTGTCCGCAAACAGAGTAATATCTGTCAGTTCATCTGCCGGTGCCTTGCGGATGCTCCTGCCGCTTCCGCAATTTCCCAGATCCAGCGTCAAAATCTGATCCATATAGGTCAGTTTTACTTCATCACTTATATAAAACTCCATATTTTTACAATCTTTAAAGCTGATCTGTACCTTGACACATTCCGGAAGCTCCTGGTCCTGAAATTCTTCTTTAGAAAACACCTGACCGTTGCTGCAAAGTTTTTCCAGTTCCTGCAGTGGTTCCTGATACAGTTTTCCATCCCTTACATGAAGCTGTCTCGGTATGGTCAATGCATGCTGCCAGCCTTTTTCCACTGTGGGATTGGTATAATCCGCATCTGGTATACCCATCCATCCTATAAAGATCCGTCTTCCCTGTTGGTCCTTAAAGGTCTGGGGAGCATAAAGATCAAAGCCTCTGTCTACCATCTGGATATGATCCATGGATCTTAACACCCAGGTTCCCGGTTTAAAATCATAATCCAATGGGATAAATACACACTGGTGTACATTCCAGTAATCGTATTCCTTCTTTTCCACTCCCTGAGGACAGCAGATCAGGCACAGTTGACCGTCCAGCTCAAAAAGGTCCGGGCACTCCCACATATAGCCAAAAGCATTTTCCGTAGTGATCCGTCCATGATAGTTCCAACTCGTCAGATCATCAGAGCGGTATACCAGCACCAGTCCCTTATTGTCTTTATCTCTTGCTCCCAGGACCATATAGTAACCGTCTTCCCGTTTGATGATCTTCGGATCCCTTACATGGGCACTGATATCGGCCGGATAGTCGCTGTTGGTCATGAGACGCTTCTTGGGCGAAAAATGCATGCCGTCTTCGCTGGTCACATACATGGTGTTGCTGACTCTTCCGCTGTTGATGTAATCATAATCCGAGCGGTCAAACAGCTTTACATTTCCTGTATAGAAGAAGTTAATCTTCCCATTTTCACAAAAGGCAGAACCGGAATATACGCCGTGGGCATCCTCATCACTGTCCGGGAACAAGACCGGCTCACACTGCTCATAAGTGACAAAGTCTTTCGTTTTATAATGCCCCCAAAGTTTCAACTCACCTGTAGGCTCAAAGGGAGTATACTGATAATAAATATGATATTCTCCCTTAAACTGGCAGAGACCATTGGGATCATTCATCCAGCCGGTTTCCGGCATCAGATGAAACTTCAGACGGTCCCGATCTGCTGCTACCTGTTTTCTGTATCCTTCATTTTCCTCATGCCATGTTTCATAGTCTTTTGGAAACACTTTTTCATATTTTTTCAAGGGATGCCTCCTGCTGCCTCCTGCATTACTTTTTTTCCACCTGAACTGCTGCCGTATTTTCATCTGCATTTTCGCCGGAAAGCGGAGTAACATCCAGATTCACTGCTTCCGGGAAGATCATCATGGTCTGTGGGTTCAGCTCTTTTTTGCGAATCAGGTCCAGATCTGCCTTTAAAAGCTTATCCCCTTTCTTTACAGTATCTCCCTGAGCCACAAATGCCTCAAAACCTTTGCCCTCTAACTGTACGGTGTTGATGCCTACATGGATCAGGAGTTCTATACCATCAGCTGATTTGATGCCAATCGCATGTTTTGTAGGAAATAATAAAGATACAGTGCCATCACATGGAGCATACACAGTACCGTCAACAGGATCCACTGCAATGCCGTCGCCTAACATTTTAGATGCGAACATTTCATCGGCCGATTCTTCTACAGGAAGGACTTTTCCTTTCATGGGGGATGTGAAGGTAATATCCTGTGCTGCCTGTGCTTCTGGCACTGGTTCTGCAGCTGCTCCTGTTACTGTTGCTTCTGTTTCAATTTTCTTCTCTGTGTCAGAATTTACCACTGCATCCTCTTTATCTGCATTTACAACTTTAGCATCTGCTCCTGTAGTCTCCAAATCTTTCTCAATTCCCATTTTTTTCCAGAAAACAACGGTCAATCCAAAGGATACTACCATAGAAAGTACCAGGCCGATTGCAAAATGACCATAATCTTCCGGCTTCATGGAGATAAATCCTGGAAGTCCTGCTGCTCCTAATGCCTGAGCCAGTGTTCTGGTCCATGCAAGATAGGCACTTCCTACACCAGAACCAATAATTGCTGCATAAAATGGATATTTCAGTTTTAAAGTCACACCAAACATAGCCGGTTCTGTGATACCTAACAGTGCAGATACACCAGACGCAGAGCAAATGGATTTTAATTTATCATTTTTCGTAAGCATCAGCACTGCCAGAACAGCCGCACCCTGAGCTACGTTGTTCATGCTTGCTGTGGAAAAAATAAAGCTTCCGCCTGTCTGAGCACTGTCTGCTAAAAGCTGTGTCTCAATGGCAATAAAGCTGTGATGCATACCTGTCATGGTGATGGGTGCATAGGTAAGGCCAAAAATAGCGCCTCCTACAAAACCAAGTGTATTGTAAAGCCATGTAATGCCTGCTGCCAGAAGATTTCCAGCTTCTCTTAATACAGGTCCTACGAAAATAAAAGTAAGGAAAGATGTTACCAGGATAGAAAGTAACGGTGTTGTCAGGTTATCCAGCCAGGAAGGTGTTACCTTGCGCAGACGCTTTTCGATATTAGCCAAGATCCATGAAACTGCTAATACAGGAAGAACGGTTCCCTGATAGCCAATGGCTGCCACATTCAGTCCCAGGATATTCCATACAGGCGGATCTGCAATACCGATCTGGTATGCATTTAAAAGATCCGGGTGTACCATGATCATACCCATGGCTGCACCTAAGAAAGCATTTCCGCCAAACTTCTTCGTTGCGCTGAAGCCTATAAGCACTGGCAAAAATGTAAACGGGGCGCTTGCAAAGGTATTTACAGCCGTAGCCAGACCCGCCCACTGGGGATAAAGCTCAATGACACTGCTTCCATTTATTAAAGGGGATGTCAGCACGTTGTTAAGGCCCATTAAAAGGCCGCCTGCAACGATTGCCGGAATGATAGGAACAAAAATGTCACTGAGCATTTTGATAAAACGTTGGATAGCGTTGCCACTCTTCTCTTCTTTCTCGTCTGATACTTGTTCTTCCAATGTACCTAACTGTTTCTGAACTTCTGCACATACCAGATTCACTGTACCGGAACCGAAAATGATCTGAAACTGTGACTGTGTAAGGAATACTCCCTTTACTCCTTCCACATCGCTTAACGCTTCTTCATTTCTTAAGGAATTATCCCGAAGCTGGAAACGAAGCCTGGTAGCGCAATGAGCTACGGACTTGATATTTTTCTTACCGCCCACATACTGAATTACCTGTTCTGCAATTTTTGCGTAATCCATTTTTACCTTCCCTTTCTTTTCATATAATGCTTACTTATTGTAACATATGACCACAGTTTGTGGTATTTCCGGTACCAAACCTTGTTGTACTGCCTCTATTGTAACTATCTCCCCTTTTTATGTTTGGTACCGGTTCCATAGTTGTATCATATACCTTTTTGTGTTTGATGTCAATGCTGTATTTGGCACCGGTTCCATTATTGAATGTAAAAAAATAAAGGTCAAATTTATGCACTTTGCACAAAATCGACCTTTTTGCTTCTTTTCCTTGCTTTTTCTGCCTTTTGACCTTTAATTTCGACCTATATATTTCCTGATTTATTTTGCTGCATTCCCATCTCTCACACTTTTTCCAGGTATCATTTCATATCCAACGATCTGTTTTTTTGGCACCGGTTCCCCTTTTATCATCTTAAGAAGAGTCTCCGCTCCCAGATATCCCAGGCCATAGGAATCAAAGCGCAGTGTCGTAAGTTCCGGTGATAAAAGTTCACTTTCATCATAACCACCAAAGCCAGCTACCGACACCTGCTCTGGAATAGAGATACCATGTTTTTGCAATACCCGGTATGCCCCAAAAGCCAGCCGGTCCGTAGCACAGATCACGCCGTCAGGAATTCCTTTTTCAAGAACCTTTTCCATCATTTCCTGACCGCTTATATAGCTGTAATCTCCTGTTTCTACATCCATCACCTGAGAATCGCTTTCTTTGATTCCCTCAAGAACTCCCTGACGGCGGAACACACCTACTGCTTCATCTTCTTCATCTACGCCTAAATAAGCGATTTTTCCATGAACCCTGCTTCCCATGAAACTTCCCATGGTCTTTCCTGCCGCATAATCGTCCATAGTGACCGTAATGCCCTCTTCAAAATTCTGGGCAAGAACCACTACCGGCACCGGTGAATTCATAAGAAGCTGCCTATGTTCTTCCGTAAGAGAAATAGCGCTAAACAAAATACCATCTACCTTTTGCGTAAAAAGGCGATTGATATTTTCCAGTTCCAGCTTTGGACTGTGATCCGAATCCTTGATCAGAGCCTCATATCCCTGACTTCGCAGATAACGTCCAATGCTTGTGACCACACGGCTGGTCACTTTTGAATTTAAAGTAGGGACGATCACACCCACTGTATTGCTTTCTTTGGCTTTCAGCCTTGCAAAGCTGTTGGGGATATAATTATTCTCTTTTACCACATTCTGGATCTTTTTCCGGGTCCCTTCTTTGATGCTTCCCCCGTTAAAATACCGGGATACTGTACTTTTAGTAACTCCCGCCAGTTCTGCAATATCAGCCATTGTCAGCTTTTCAGCCATGATGCATTTCCCTTTCTTTCTAAAAACCCCGGAGAGTTTTTACGCCCTCCGGGGTTAATTTAACCTAATCTATTCTAACTCACTTTGCAGGATGAATTAGTCATTTCCATAAAGTGCAACCAGCTTAGACAGATGCTCGTAACGCTCTTTAGCTTCTTTCTCGTTACGTGCGAACAGTGTAGCTGCTCTCTCCGGGTTCTTCATGGTTAAGGACAGGTAACGAACCTCGCCCTTTAAGAAGTCCTGATATCCTTCCATCTTAGGAGCCTTAGAATCTAAGGTGAACTTCTTCTCAGCTGCTGGGTTGTAACGGAAGTTGTTCCAGTATCCGCACTCAAGAGCCAGCTTCTCTTCGGTCATAGCCTTGTCCATACCCTTCTTGATACCATGGTTGATACATGGAGCATAAGCGATGATCAGAGATGGTCCCGGATATGCTTCTGCTTCAGCCAGAGCCTTAACAGTCTGAGCCATATCGCCACCCATACAGATCTGAGCAACATATACATAACCATAGCTCATTGCGATACCAGCAAGGTCTTTCTTCTTGGTCTCTTTACCGCCTGCAGCGAACTGAGCTACAGCACCGGTCTTAGTAGACTTGGAAGCCTGACCACCTGTATTGGAGTAAACCTCGGTATCGTAAACCATGATGTTGATATCTTTTCCGGAAGCCAGAACGTGGTCTACACCGCCGAAGCCGATATCGTAAGCCCATCCGTCACCACCGAAGATCCACTGGGATTTCTTAGCTAAGAAGTCCTTGTTAGCAACGATTTCTTTGCAGGTTGGGCAGTCAATGCCGTCTAATGCAGCAACTAACTTGTCAGTTGCAGTTCCGTTTAATGCGCCTACAGCGTAGGTATCTAACCATTCCTTGCAAGCAACCTTAACTTCTTCAGAAGCGTTCTCGTTAGCCATTACAGACTCAACCTTGGACTTTAAGCCGTCTCTGATAGCGTTCTGAGCCAGTAACATACCGTAACCAAACTCAGCGTTATCTTCGAACAGGGAGTTATCCCATGCAGGACCCTGGCCCTTAGCGTTCATGGTGTAAGGTGTAGATGGTGAAGAGTTACCCCAGATAGAGGAGCATCCAGTTGCGTTTGCGATGTACATTCTGTCACCGAACAGCTGAGTGATCAGTTTAGCGTATGGAGTTTCACCACAGCCTGCGCATGCGCCGGAGAACTCAAGGAGAGGTTTCTTGAACTGGCTACCCTTAACAGTGTTCTCTTTGAACTTAGCGATAACTTCTTCCTTAACTGGCAGAGTCTCAGCAAAGTCGTAGTTAGCCTGCTCACACAGACTAGCCTCTAATGGCTTCATTTCCAGAGCCTTGTTGCCCTTCATACCTGGGCAAACGTTAGCACAGGAACCGCATCCGGTACAATCCAGAGCAGAAATAGCCATGGAGAACTTGTATCCTGGCATACCAGTCATATCCTTCATCTTCATATCTGCAGGAGCCTTAGCAGCTTCCTCAGCAGTCATAGCTACTGGACGGATAACAGCGTGTGGGCAGACATAAGAACAGAAGTTACACTGGATACAGTTATCAACATTCCATACAGGAACCTTAACAGCGATACCACGCTTCTCGTATGCAGAAGAACCGGATGGTGTAGAACCATCAACGTAATCCTTGAATGCAGATACAGGCAGTGTGTTACCTTCCTGAGCGCTTACCTTGGTCTGGATGTTGTTTACGAAGTCTACAACTTCCTTTCTTCCCTCAGTAACTACCTTGTAGTCAAGGCCTTCATCTTCGCAGTTAGCCCAGCTTGCTGGAACTTCTACTTTGTGAACGCCCTTAGCACCAGCATCGATAGCTGCCCAGTTCTTCATAACAACGTCTTCACCCTTACGTCCGTAAGTTGCCTTTGCAGCAGCCTTCATCAGCTCGTTAGCCTTTTCAGCTGGGATGATTCCGGTCAGCTCAAAGAATGCGGACTGTAAGATTGTGTTGATACGTGTTGGTCCCATACCGGTCTCGATACCGATCTTAACACCGTCGATGGTGTAGAAGTTGATTTTGTGATCAGCGATGAACTTCTTAACCTGGCCTGGTAAGTGCTTCTCAAGGCCTTCCATATCCCATGCGCAGTTTAACAGGAAGGTACCGCCGTCAACCAGCTCCTGTACCATGTTGTACTTACGTACATAGGATGGATTATGACATGCTACGAAGTTAGCCTTGTGGATTAAGTAGGTAGACTTAATTGGGCTGTGTCCGAAACGCAGGTGAGACATTGTAACACCGCCGGACTTCTTGGAGTCATAATCAAAGTATGCCTGAGCATACATATCTGTATTATCACCAATGATCTTGATGGAGTTCTTGTTAGCACCTACAGTACCGTCAGCGCCCAGACCCCAGAACTTACAGTTGGTAGTTCCTTCTGGAGTAGTAACTAATGGAGCACCGATCTCAAGAGACAGGTTGGTAACGTCATCAACGATACCAATGGTGAATGGAGTCTTGGTCTCATTCTCATATACTGCTACGATCTGAGCAGGTGTGGTATCCTTGGAACCTAAGCCGTAACGTCCGGTTAAGATCTTAACCTGATCAAACTTGCTTCCCTTAAGAGCAGCAACAACATCCAGGTACAGAGGCTCACCCATAGCGCCTGGCTCTTTTGTTCTGTCTAATACGGAGATTGTCTTAACAGTCTCTGGGATAGCATCGATCAGTGCCTGTGCGCTGAATGGTCTGTACAGACGAACCTTAACAACGCCGACCTTCTTGCCCTGCTTTGTTAAATAGTCGATGGTCTCTTCAATAGTATCATTTACAGAACCCATAGCGACGATAACATGCTCTGCGTCTGCTGCACCATAGTAGTTGAACAGCTTATAATCTGTACCAAGCTTAGCATTAACCTTGTCCATGTACTCCTGAACGATTGCTGGCAGAGCATCATAGTATGGGTTGCAAGCTTCTCTTGCCTGGAAGAAGATATCTGGGTTCTGAGCGGAACCTCTCTGGCATGGATGATTTGGATTTAATGCATGCTTACGGAATTCAGCAATAGCATCCATATCAGCCATATCCTTCAGATCTTCGTAATCCCAGGTCTCGATCTTCTGGATCTCGTGAGATGTACGGAAACCATCGAAGAAGTTGATGAAAGGAACTTTGCCCTTGATAGCTGCCAGATGAGCAACTGGGGTTAAGTCCATAACTTCCTGTACACTGGACTCGCACAGCATTGCACATCCGGTCTGACGACAGGCGTAAACGTCGGAGTGGTCACCGAAAATAGATAATGCGTGGCTGGCAAGTGCACGAGCAGATACGTTAAATACGCCTGGCAGCTGCTCACCGGCGATCTTGTAAAGGTTAGGGATCATCAGCAGCAGACCCTGAGAAGCGGTGTAGGTGGTTGTTAAAGCACCTGCTGCCAGAGAACCGTGTACAGCACCTGCTGCACCAGCCTCAGACTGCATCTCTGTAATCTGAACTTCGTGACCAAAAATATTGGTTCTTCCGTCTGTTGCCCACTCATCTGTAGCTTCAGCCATAGGTGAAGATGGGGTAATCGGATAGATAGCCGCTACATCAGTAAATGCATATGAAGCATGAGCTGCTGCATGGTTACCATCCATGGTTTTCATTTTTCTTGCCATTTTGATTTCCTCCTGCAATTAGTGAATGAAATATGTATATTATAGTTATATAAAATACATGTGGGTCTGTGCGGGAAACAAGCCCTCACAGACTGGCCTATGCTTATTATATCAATTATTCATTAAAATGCAAATGTTTAATTCGTATTACTGCAAAAAATACAATGTATACAGTATTATTTGTGCATTTGTTCAGGTGTTCATGGTTTGGACGTGAGTTAGTCTTGGCAAACTCGTATAGAAATGGCAGGTGATTTTTGTTAATATTTTCACCTGCCATTTTCTTCTATCGGGATAATTTTTCGATATTTTCGGCTGTACCGTTATAGTAAGGAGCTTTCGTGATTTTAACTTTAACTATTCCTACCGTAAAATGTGTATGTAATCCTGTAAGCCGCATCTGCGTCCCATCCTTGATATTCTACGGAAGCATCAAAATTCATTTCCACATTATCTACCGCTCCATCATCTGTCAGTGTGACAATCACTTCCACATCTCCGCATTTCAATTTGCCTACACCGCCTATCTGCTGCACAGCGACAAGACCGGCTTCAGAAACTTTGTCGCCGTCCAAAAGGAATTGAATCTTTCCATTCGA
>CAVIPV010000110.1:9172-10164 GCA_963644495.1 Prevotella sp.
GACACCTCCTATGCAAGGGAGGCAATTATACTTTTCTTTAGTTGCATATATGCCTCGTATGTCGGAGTTGTGCCCTCAAGAAAACCGCTCTGGTATGCATCGCTTTTTTTAATATCATTTCTTTTCAATATATTGGTTAGATTCTCTACTGTGATACCATTACGATTTCTGGTAATAAATATGCTATCATTACGATCATATTCATCAAGCAATTCTGGATAATGGGTAGAAAAGATAAGTGTTCCACCATTTTTGTTCAACTTGCTGTCCATGAAAAATCGCATCAGTGTTGTAACAATTTCTTTGTTGAAATGGTTTTCTACTTCATCCACAACAATATACCCACCACTTTGTAATACTTCCTGTGCCAGGGTAAAAGTAATCATTCCTTTTACTGTACCTGATGAAAGGTAATTGTTCAGTTCCACCGGATTATTAAGCAGAATCTCCTCTTTTCCCTTGAATTTAAGATGAATCAAAGTCTTATTGTCATTTTCGTCAAAATGCAGCCTCTCGATTGTTGGATCCAGAAAAGTAATAACTTCAGCTGGAATATCTTCTGAAAATGGGAGAACATTTTCATTTGTATATTTCAGAAGATTTATAACGCGCATATGTTCCTTCGTTTTTTTATTTCTAGCAATCATGATGCTTACATCATCCGATAAAAAATCCTCTTGACTGCTTCTGACCATTATTGGCTCTCTTCTTTCAAAATCAAGCATTGCTTTACGAGTAGTCACTTCATCTACACATTTTGTCCACAACGACTCTGAGACGATGCTGTAACTTATTCCTTCTGACTTGCTCTTCCTGGAAGTAATAATTGTTTCTAATCGGCAAATTTCATTCGCTTTTTCAGAAAAGAAATACATATTCAATTTGACTTCTTTTGCATCTCCCAATATATCTCTGGTCGCAATGTGGTTAATTGGCTCATTATTGATTATTTCCAAAGCAAGCAAAATAACCTTTAATACAGAGGTCTTACC
>CAVIPV010000111.1:0-9114 GCA_963644495.1 Prevotella sp.
AGTATGTTCCAGGCGGGAGGCAGACCGGCTGATCGAAGAGGGCAAAGTCTTAGTTGACAGGAAAGTTGCCCAGATGGGTCAGCGTGTAGAAGATGGACAGAAAGTAATATGCGACGGAAAGCCGGTAGGAGATCCAGTCGGCGGGCGGGGAGAAGTAAAACATCCCCGCCCTGTTCTGCTTGCGGTAAATAAGCCAAGAGGGATCGTTTGCACCACATCTGACAAGGACCGGGCAGAAAATATCGTGGAAATGCTTTCCTATCCAGAGCGCATTTACCCCATTGGCCGCCTGGATAAAGAGTCTGAGGGACTGATCCTTATGACCAATCAGGGAGACCTGGTAAATAAGATCATGCGCAGTACCAATGCCCATGAAAAAGAATATATCGTTACAGTAGATAAAGTGCTGACCGATGAATTTATCAAACAGATGTCAGAAGGCGTCTGGTTAGAGGAACTAGAGCGAAAAACATTACCCTGTAAAGTACGAAAACAGGGAGACCGCCGTTTCTCTATTACCCTGACCCAGGGCTTAAATCGGCAGATCCGGCGAATGTGCCAGGCCTGCGGTTATAAAGTGCATCTTCTTCGCAGAGTGCGCATTATGAATATCCAGTTAGGCGGTTTAAAAACTGGGGAATATCGTAAGGTCACCGGGGAAGAATACAAACGACTTATAAAACTGCTGGAAGGTTCCACAAGTCTGTCAGAAGCAGACAGAAGAGGAAAACGATATGTGGCTTTCCACTCTAAAAAAGAAGATCAGGTGAATAAATGGAAACAGAGATCCAGAGAATGAAAGAACTGATCCCCCAGCTTCGTCAGGCTGCAAAAGCCTACTATCAGGAAAGCCGGGAGATCATGAGCAACTTTGAATATGATAAGCTGTACGACGAACTGTCTGCTTTAGAGGCGAAAACAGGGATCATCCTGTCAGGAAGCCCTACACAGCAGGTTGGTTATCAGGCCCTTAGCGAACTCCCAAAAGAGACCCATGAAGAGCCTATGCTGTCTCTTGATAAGACAAAAAGCGTAGAGGACTTACAGCAGTGGTTAGGAAGCCAAAAAGGCCTTTTGTCCTGGAAAATGGACGGTCTGACCGTAGTTCTTACTTATGAAAATGGCACACTGGCAAAGGCTGTTACCAGAGGAAACGGGGAGATAGGGGAAGTTATTACCCCAAACGCAAGGGCATTTGCCAATATCCCCCTTACTATTGCTTATAAGGGACAGCTGATCATCCGTGGTGAGGCGGTGATCACTTATACAGATTTTGAGCGCATCAACGAGGAGATCGGAGATGCAGACGCCAAATATAAGAACCCGCGTAATCTTTGCAGCGGTTCTGTGCGTCAGTTAAACAGTAAGATTACAGCAGAGCGCAGTGTTCATTTTGAGGCTTTTGCTCTTGTTAAGGCAGAAGGCGTTGACTTTAAAAACTCCAGAAAAGAGCAGTTTTTATGGCTGAAAAACCAGGGGTTTGAGGTAGTACACCATGAAGAGGTAACAGCAGCCAATCTGCCGGATAAGGTAGCCTGGTTTGCAGGAGAGATCGAGCACAATGATATCCCTTCAGACGGTCTGGTGCTCTTATATGATGATATTGCCTATGGGGACTCACTGGGACGCACTGCCAAATTCCCAAGAAATGCCATTGCCTTTAAGTGGCAGGACGAGATCAGGGAGACTACATTATTTTATATTGAATGGAGCCCGTCACGGACCGGCCTGATTAATCCGGTGGCTGTCTTTGAGCCGGTTGAGTTAGAGGGAACTACCGTCAGCCGCGCCAGCGTTCACAATATCAGTATTATGGAAGGCCTGAAATTAGGCGCAGGAGATAAGATCACAGTATACAAGGCCAATATGATCATCCCGCAGATCGCAGATAACCTGACCCGCAGCGGCGTAAGGGATATCCCCAAGATCTGTCCTGTATGCGGCGGCGCTACGGAGATCCGCCAGACCAATGACGTAAAGAGTTTATACTGTACCAATCCAGAATGTCAGGCGAAAAAAATCAAAAGCTTTACCTTGTTTGTAAGCCGTGACGCCTTAAATATAGACGGATTATCAGAGGCAACTCTGGAGAAATTCATTGGCGCCGGTTTTATCCACGAATATGCGGATATTTTCCATTTGTCCGATCATAAAGAAGTGATCACAGAAATGGAAGGCTTTGGCCAGAAATCCTATGATAATCTGATCAGTTCTATTGAAACTGCCTCCAATACCACACTTCCAAGACTGATCTATGGTCTGGGAATTGCAGGAATTGGCCTTGCAAACGCGAAAATGCTCTGCCGTCATTTTAACTATGATCTGGAGCAGATGCGCCACAGTGATGCAGAAGAGCTGACTGCTGTAGACGGTATCGGCGGCGTGCTGGCTCAGGCCTGGGTAGATTACTTCGCTTCTGAAAAGAATAATGAAGTATTAGATCATCTGCTGCAGGAGCTGCACATTGAAAAAGAGCAGACAGAGGAAAACAGCACGGTCTTTGCAGGAATGACCTTTGTGATCACCGGTTCTGTAGAACATTTTGCAAACAGAAAGGAATTACAGGCGCTGATCGAGAGCAAGGGCGGAAAGGCTACAGGTTCCGTTACCTCAAAGACGACCTATCTGATCAATAATGATACACAATCCAGTTCTTCCAAGAACAAAAAGGCAAAAGAACTGGGAATTCCGATCCTTTCGGAAGAAGACTTCCTGAACTTGCTTCAGGAGAAGGAAAAGGGGGAAGGCTGATATGCCGATCAAAGTACAGAAGGACCTGCCTGCAAGGGCGATCCTGGAGTCAGAAAATATATTTATCATGGATGAAGACAGAGCAATGAGCCAGGATATCCGACCATTGGAGATCCTGATCTTAAACCTTATGCCTTTAAAAGAAGACACAGAGACACAGCTGCTGCGTGCACTGTCCAATACTCCACTGCAGGTAGACTGTACCTTTTTAATGCTGTCCACTCATGTGTCTAAAAACACATCTGCCAGTCATTTAAACAAGTTTTATGTTTCCTTTGACAGCATTAAGCGGAAAAAATACGATGGAATGATCATTACCGGCGCACCGGTGGAAAATATGGAATTTGAAGAGGTTAATTACTGGGACGAGCTTTCAAAGATCATGGAATGGAGTAAGACTCATGTAACATCTACCCTGCATATCTGCTGGGGAGCACAGGCGGGCTTATATTACCACTATGGTATCCCAAAATATAAGAGAGAGGAGAAGCTTTCCGGCATTTATAACCACAGAGTATTAGACCGGAAAGTACCTTTAGTACGAAGCTTTAATGATACTTTCCTGGCTCCACATTCCCGTTATACAGAGGTGCGCAGGGAAGACATTGAAAAGCATCCGGAGCTGGTGATTCTGGCAGAATCTGAGAAAGCAGGTGTATTTCTGGTAATGAGCCGTGACGGAAAGCAGATCTTCGTTCAGGGACATCCGGAATATGACCGTATGACCTTAAATAATGAATACCACAGAGATCTGAATAAGGGACTGAATCCTTCACTTCCGGTGAATTATTATGAAAATGATGATCCGTTTTCTGTGCCGGAGCTTACCTGGAGAAATACTTCTAATACATTGTATACAAACTGGCTGAACTTCTATGTATATCAGATGACGCCTTATCTGTTGGATGACGGGGAGTAGTGTTATGTAATGAAAAAACCTTCCGGTGCGGAAAAATTCCAAAATCGGAAGGTTTTTTCACAGATTTCCCAAGGTGAGACGTGACCTTGCATCTTATCCCTGCAGCTTGGCATTAGGATTAACTACATACCCGTTCCGGTCCCTCTGAGGACTTTGAGGCATTTCCCATTTGGTATGGTCTGTGTGCAGCAGCATATGTGCTTTATGACTTAATGGCCGCTCAAAGTAGTTTTCATAAAGAGACTGTATGTCAGGATTTTCATGGGAACGGCGGATTTGCGCATGTTCATCCAGAAAATACAGATTTTTACCGCGCTCAAAGGCCATTTCCACACCGTCATGCTGAGGCTGTCCGCCTCCGCCTACACAGCCGCCGGGGCATGCCATGACTTCTACGAATTCATAATGCTTTTCGCCCCGTTCAATGGCTTTTAACAGGTTTCTGGTATTCTTAAGACCGCTGACAGCAGCAACACGAAGAATCTGTCCGTTTAATTCAAATTCTGCCTCTGTAATGCCGCTTTCCTGAGAAACGGCACGTATATTTTTAAAGGCATCAGGAGCACAGTTTTCCTTCGTAATAGCATAGTAAGCAGTGCGAAGAGCCGCCTCCATAACGCCGCCGGCAGCACCGAAGATCACGCCTGCACCGGAAGCATCGTGGAGAAGACGATCCGGTTCAATATCTCTGAGGCGGTCTGTAATAATACCGGAGCCTTTGATCATACGGATCAGTTCTCTGGTAGTGATCACACAGTCCGTATCATGACCTGCATATTCTTTATAGAACAGTTCCATATTTGCTTCGCCCTTTTTGGCCAGGCAAGGCATTACAGCCACGGAGAAGATGTCTTCCGGTTTCTTGCCGATCTGCTTTGCAAAATAGCTCTTCATTACAGCGCCGAACATCTGCATGGGAGATTTAGCAGTAGATAACTGTTTTACCAAGTGCGGGAATTCGCTTTTAGCAAAACGTACCCATCCGGGACAGCAGGAGGTGAACATAGGGCGGTCCTTTAATTCTCCATTTTTTAGGCGCGCAAGCAGCTCATTTGCTTCTTCCATGATGGTAAGGTCGGCGGCAAAGCAGGTGTCAAATACATAGTCGGCTCCCATTTTCTTTAAAGCGTCAAAGATCTTTCCAATGGTAGCTTCCTCTTTAGTGAAACCAGTCCCTTCTCCCCATGCGGCACGAACAGCAGGAGCGACCTGTACCACTACAGTTTTATTGGGATCGGCAAAAGCTCTCCAAAGTTTTTCTGTATCGTCACGCTCATGAAGTGCTCCAACAGGGCAATGGGTGATGCATTGGCCGCAGAGAGCACAGTCAGCTTCATTTATGGTACGGTTTCCTGTTACATTAATAGTAGAACGAGAACCGGTGCCTTCCAGATCCCAGATATTTAAGCTCTGGGTCTTGTCACATACCTGAACACAGCGCATACACTTAATGCATTTTTCAGACTGACGGATCAGAGGAAAGTTTTTATCCCATGGCTGTTTCTCCAGACGCTCTGTAAAAAGACCGTCCTGTACATTCAGGTCGTTGGCGATCTTTTGAAGGGCACAGTTGCCACTTCTTACACAGGTAGCACATTTACAGTCATGTTGGGATAAGATCAGCTGTACATTCAGGAGGCGGTTCAGACGGACTTTTGGGCTATTGGTATAAATAACCATGCCTTCTTCTGCTTCTGTATTGCAGGCCGGCAGCAGATGGTCGCGTCCTTCTAATTCCACCACGCATACACGGCAGGCAGCAATTTCATTTAAGCCTTTCCAGTAGCATAAGTGGGGTATATGGATACCGATGGATTCTGCGGCTTCCATCAGAGTGGTTCCTTCTTTTACAGATACAGGGAGTCTGTCGATCGTTAAATTTACCATAATTTCTCACGTCCTCCTTTGAAGATTCCAAAGCCGAAATGGTCGCAGCGCAGACAGCGTCCGGATTCCTGGGCGATTTCTTTTTTGTTCATGCAGTTTTCTACACCTTCAAAATCATGTTTTCTCTCGCTTGCTTCCCGTTCAGACAGTTCCACACGGCCGCATGGTGTATGGTCAGCGTTATTTGGAAGCGGGATCTCTACATCACAGGTGATCTCGTGGCGGTATCCTAAATATTCATCAATATTGGCAGCTGTTACTTTTGCAGCAGCCACAGCCTTGATAACAGTAGCAGGGCCGGAAGCACAGTCACCGCCTGCAAATACGCCGGGGATATCTGCAAAACCGCCGTTTGGCAGAGTGACGATCTTACCACGGGATACGGGGATACCAGATTCTTCATAATGTTTGGTCTCAATGTTCTG
This sequence comes from Prevotella sp., assembly GCA_963644495.1. Lineage (GTDB taxonomy): Bacteria > Bacillota > Clostridia > Lachnospirales > Lachnospiraceae > Enterocloster. The sequence continues at coordinate 5,983 of CAVIPV010000111.1, forward strand.
TCCAATGGCAACGATCATGGTCTGGCATGGGATCACATAATCAGGTTCGCCGCTGGCAATTACGCTGGCACGCCCGTCTTTTATGGTGCTGATCATCTGCGGGGTAACGCGCACACCTGATACATGACCATTTTCATCTACTTCAATGCCTGTAGGAGCTACCAAAGTAAGCAGTTCCACACCTTCTGCCACAGCGGCCTCGATTTCGGCTGGGAGAGCAGTCATATCAGCCACACGGCGGCGGTAAACAATGCTTACTTTCTTTGCACCCAGGCGGATGGCGGTGCGGACCGCGTCCATGGATACGTTTCCGCCTCCGATCACAGCCACTTCCTGATCTGTAAGATCCGGGCAATTTCCAAGGCTTACATTTCGAAGAAAGCCAACAGCAGAGGTAATGCCTTCTGCATCTTCATTAGAAAGTCCAAGTTTCTTATCTGTAGAAGCGCCTACTGTAATAAGTACGGCGTCATACAGCTTTCTTAATTCTTCCAGTTTAATATTTTCACCGATCTTTACATTGTAATAAACCTGTACGCCTGTTGCCAGGATGGCGTTGGTATCTTCTTCCAGTCGTTCCTTTGGCAGACGGTAGTTTGGAATGCCATAGCGCAGCATGCCGCCTAATTTTGGAAGCATCTCAAATACAGTGACCTGATGCCCCATTAACTGTAGATAATAAGCAGAAGAGAGGCCGGAAGGTCCGCCGCCTACAATGGCGATATTTTTGCCTGTAGAAGGAGCGCAGGGAGGTGGATCCACTTTTCCTGCCAGATCAGCAGCGGCCCGCTTTAATCCACGGATGTTCACAGAAGTATCTACCATATTGCGGCGGCAGCGTGCCTCACATGGATGTTCGCAGATAAAACCGCAGGTAGAAGGAAATGGGTTGTCTTTTCGGATCAGCTGTATTGCATCTGCATAACGTCCTTCTCTTACAAGGGCGATATAGCCGGGAATGTCTACATGAGCCGGGCAGAGGGCCACACAGGGAACCGGTTGGGAGATGGCGCAGCTGCATCGTTTGTTGCGGATATGGGCCTCGAAATCATCACGGCAGGTATGCACCATCCGCCATACCATTTTTGCAGCCTCAGAACCAATGGCACAGTCAGCAGTCTGCATAATGGAAAGAGCGGTCTCCTCGATCAGATCCAGGATCTCATAGTCAGCTTCTCCGTTTAATACATCGGTGATCATATGCTTTAACTGATGAAGACCTACACGGCAGGGAACGCATTTTCCACAGGTCTGGGCATGACACATTTCAAGAAAAGCCCTTGTTATATCAACAGGGCAGATGCCTGGAGGGCTTGCTACAATACGCTGCTCCAGATTTTTGTAAAGACTCTCAACCATCAGCTGGTCTTTACTTGGGGTGAACAACTCCAATCTGCTCATAGGAATCCTCCTGTAGTTTGTTTAATGATTATAAATACTACCTGCAAGTATAACATATATTTGTAAAAAGCACACTATATAACATGCAAATAATGTTGCAATGAAATTTAACAATCTAAATTTTTTTGGCACTATGAATACGGTATTTTTCACGGATAAAACTGATCAAAGCTTTAGAATCCGTGTAAAGTAATCGTCCTTTTTTGGTCAATGTGCTGGCAGTGACCGGAAGAGGTTCTTCAAAAGGAATGGCAACAATGTCCGGTGTATGGGCTACAGCTTCTCTTATAAGGTAAGATCCCATTTCGGCCAGTGTGATGAGATTTAAGATGGTGTAAAGCTGCTGGGAGTAGAGCATAACGTTTGGTCGTACTCCTTTTTGATCGGCTACGGACCAGATACGCTTATAGGTATAGGCGCCCTCAGGAACCATTGTTACAGGATAGGTGCAGGATTCTTCAAAGGAAATGCTGGTCCGGGAAGCAAGGGGGTGGCTTTTGTGGACACAGAAACATATCTCTGTTTCAAACAGGGGGATCAGATCCAGAACTGTGCTCTGAACTTCAATACATGCAACGGCAATATCCAGTTCTTCTCTTAAAAGCTTGTCTACGATATCCATAGCTCCGCATTCCACCAGGCTTAGGTTGATCTTGGGATAGGCAGTACGAAATTCCTTACACAATAAGGGAAGCAGAAATGCGCCAATCTGCAAAGGCATTCCCAATTTGATCATATTTCGGTTGCCGGTGAGGTCCTGCATACTGTTATCCAGATCCTGAACATTTTTTAAAATAGCAGATGCATAACGATAAAAGATCTTTCCTTCTTCCGTCAGGAACATCTTTTTATTAATTCGATGGAACAGATTTACATGGTATTCATTTTCCAGTTCTTTTAAAGCAATGGTGATACTGGGTTGAGATATGTGCAGCTTTTCGGCTGCTTTGGTAATGTTCTGGTGTTCATATACAGACATAAAATACTGAAGCTGTGTCAGTTTCATAAAAAAGGTCCCCTTTTGAAATTTAATTGTTCACATAATCTTTCTGCTGTATCCTACATAATTATAAATAAATCTTAACTCATCTCAAGATGTATAGTCAATGACTATATGTCTATAAAAAACGAGTATTTTACATATCGCTTTAGATTTTGTACAATGACATCATGAAAAATAAATAAAAAAGGAAAGGTAAAGATCAAGATGAATATGACAATTTCACAAAAGATCCTGGCCGGACACTGTGGTTTGGAATCTGTGAAAGCCGGAGAACTGATCGAGGCAAATGTAGATCTGATCCTTGGAAATGATCTGACCGCACCAGTGGCCATCCGTGAATTTTCCAAGATCAAAGATGCAAAAGTCATGGATCCGGATAAAGTAGTGATCGTCATGGACCATTTTACTCCCAATAAAGATATCCAGTCTGCAACTCAGTGCAAAGTATGTCGTGAGTTTGCAAAAGAGCAGGGAATAAAATCTATATATGATGTAGGAAAAGTTGGTATTGAACATGTACTGCTTCCTGAAAAAGGATATGTACACTGCGGCGACCTGATCGTAGGAGCCGATTCCCATACATGTACCTACGGAGCCTTAGGAGCTTTTTCCACAGGCGTAGGAAGTACCGATATAGCAGCAGCAATGCTGACCGGAAAGTTATGGTTCCAGGTTCCAAAGGCCATTCAGGTAGTGTTTACAGGAAAGAAAAGCAAATGGGTTTCCGG
>CAVIPV010000111.1:9124-9876 GCA_963644495.1 Prevotella sp.
AAGGAGATCAGCGTCAATGGTGCTGATTATGAATCCATTGAATTTGCAGGTGCCATTGAAGAACTGAACATGGATGACCGCCTGACCATCTGCAACATGGCAGTTGAAGCGGGTGCAAAAAATGCTATCTTCCCGGTAGACGAGATGGCTGCAGAGTATCTGAAAAAAGTAGGAGCAGACGAGAACATTGCTTACGAAACAGCAGATGCAGATGCTTACGATCAGATCATTGAACTGGATCTTAGCAAAGTGGAACCTGTAGTTGCTTTCCCGGGAAAGCCGGACAATGGAAAATGTTTTTCCGAATTTGGAAAAATAAAGCTGGATCAGATCGTGATCGGTTCATGTACCAACGGAAGGCTTTCTGATATTAAAGAAGCTGCTGACATTTTAAGAGGAAAGAAAGTAGCAGAAGGCCTGAGAGTGATCATTATACCGGCTACTCCAAAGATCTACAAAGAGGCGATGGAAGCCGGTTATATCAGAGATCTGATGGATGCAGGATGTGCAGTGATGACTCCCTGCTGCGGCCCATGTATCGGCGGAAGCATGGGTTCCATTAGTTCCTATGCTGATCGGACTTTTTGGTGTAGCTTCGATTCTGGAACTGATCGAAACAACAGGCGGTGTAAAGAATATTACAGAAAAGATCCAGCATGTACATGTTAAAATGTTAGATAAGGAGATGTGCAAACGACTTCTTCCAACCTGGATGCAGTCGGGTATCATCGGCACCCTGATCGGTGTTATTC
>CAVIPV010000112.1:0-9716 GCA_963644495.1 Prevotella sp.
GCGATAGCAGGCAGTAGAGCGCGTCAGCGCGGGGAACCTGAGTAACTTCAGCGAGATTTTAAAATGTTCTCCCGGAGTCTGTAAAAGGAACCGGGAGAACATTATGTATATATGGAGGAAACGAAAATGAAATTTGCAAAAAGAATGGACCGGTTTGGAGAGGGAATCTTTTCCAGACTGGCTGAGATCAAAAATAAAAGGATCAGTGAAGGTAAAGAAGTTATCGACTTAAGTATCGGTGCACCGAATATTCCGCCGGCAGAGCATATCCGCAAGGCACTTTGTGAAGAGGCTATGAAGCCGGAAAACTATGTTTATGCCATTAGTGACACCAAAAAGCTGCTGGATACAGTGGCAGACTGGTACAAGAGAAGATATGATGTGGAACTGGATCCGGATACAGAGATTTGTTCCCTTTTAGGTTCTCAGGAAGGACTGGCCCACATTGCCCTGTCTATTGCAGACGAGGGAGATATCGTTATGGTGCCGGATCCATGTTATCCGGTATTTGGAGACGGCCCCCAGATCGCAGGGGCAGAACTTTATTATATGCCTTTAAAGAAGGAAAATGATTATATTATCCAGCTGCAGGACATTCCGGAAGAGGTGGCAAAAAAGGCAAAGCTTATGGTTGTTTCCTATCCAAACAATCCTACAACAGCCATGGCGCCGGAGCAGTTCTACCGTGATCTGGTTGCATTTGCAAAGAAATATGATATCATTGTTCTCCATGATAATGCCTATAGTGAGCTGGTATTTGACGGAAATACCTGCGGAAGCTTTTTAAGTTATCCAGGGGCAAAAGAGATTGGTGTGGAATTTAACTCCCTTTCCAAGACCTACGGCCTTGCGGGGGCCAGAATTGGTTTCTGCCTTGGAAACAAAGAGGTAGTAAAGCATCTGAAAATGTTAAAATCCAACATGGACTATGGCATGTTCCTGCCGATCCAGGCAGCAGCTGTAGCAGCTCTTACAGGAGATCAGGCCTGTGTTCATGATACCATGAAAGCTTATGAGGCAAGAAGAGACATTCTCTGTGACGGTTTCCGCTCCATTGGCTGGGAAATGGACCGCCCGGTAGCAACCATGTTTGTATGGGCTCCGATTCCGAAGCAGTATGAGTATTCTGAAGCTTTTGTTATGGATCTGGTAGAAAAGACCGGTGTTATGGTAACTCCGGGAAGCGCTTTCGGACCTTCCGGCGAAGGCTATGTGCGTATGGCTCTGGTACAGGACAGAGAAGCGTTGGAGCGTGCGATCCATGCAGTAGATGAAAGCGGAATTTTCTTAAAGGAGAATGCATGAGAAGCTTCATGAAAGAAATCATGAAAAAATGGAAATGGAAGATCCTGATCTTGTTCTATCTCTGTTTTATATATGGCAATTCCCTGACTCCTGCGGTCATATCCTCAAAGGAAAGCGGATATTTTCTTATAAGGATACAGAACCTTCTTTCAGGAGCCGGGATCGACGCCTGGTGGCTCACAGAGCATCTGGTGCGGAAAGCGGCCCATTTTACAGAGTATGCAGGACTGGGATTTTTGCTGGCGATGAATACAGGTGCTGGAATGGTGCCTGTATTTTGTCATTTAAAACAAAATCTCACAGCAGCGATCTTCATGCCCTTTATTGACGAAACGATCCAGTTGTTTGTGGAAGGCCGTTCCGGCCAGATATCGGATGTGTGGCTGGATATGGCGGGAATCTTTGCCGGGGTTTTGGCTACTGTATGTCTGGCGAAGATAGTGAGGACTATTTTGAAAAATGGAAGATTCCCTCAGGATCAGAGTGGGTACAGCAGAAACAGGAGAAGAAACGATGAATTATAAAGTGGTAATGGCCTATGACGGAAGCCGGTACAACGGCTGGCAGAAGCAGGGAAATACAGATAAGACCATTCAGGGAAAATTAGAACAGATCTTATTTAAAATGACCGGGGAAGAGATCGAAGTCCATGGTTCTGGCAGAACAGATGCGGGAGTCCATGCAAAAGGCCAGGTGGCAAATTTCTACATTGACTGGAAAAAACTGGAAAATATTCAAAAGAAAACGCCGGATGAGATCATGGACTACATCAATGAATATCTGCCGGAAGATATTGCTGTTTTATCCTGTGAAACCGCCCCGGAGCGTTTCCACAGCCGTCTTTCTGCTGTGAGAAAGACATATTGCTATCAGCTGGAAATGGGATCAAAGAAAGATGTTTTCCAGAGAAATTATTATTATGGTCTGGGAACTGCGTTAGATGTACCTGCCATGAAAGAGGCAGCAGCTTTTCTTACAGGACAGCATGATTTTAAAAGTTTTTGCGGCAATAAAAAGATGAAGAAATCAACGGTACGGACCATTGAAAACATAGAGTTTAAGCAGCAGGGAAGCCGTCTCCATATTTATTTTACGGGAAATGGCTTTTTACAGCAAATGGTGCGCATCCTTACAGGCACGCTGATCGAGGTGGGACTGGGAAAATGTGTCCCTGATAGGATGAAGGAGATCCTGGATACACAGGACCGCCAGGCAGCGGGCCCAACCGCCCCGGCGCAGGGACTGTTCCTGGTAAATGTGGAGTATGAGGATAAGTGATGACTGATTTTTTAGTAAAATGTTTTGTGAAAGATCACGATAAAACAGAAGATACCCAGGTGCGCACCCAGTACGGCATTCTTGCAAGTATTGTGGGCATCTGCTGTAATCTGTTGCTGTTTGCTTCCAAATTATTTATCGGCATTCTGGTAAACAGCGTGTCCGTTATGGCAGATGCCTTTAACAACTTATCCGATGCGGCGTCATCCATTATCGGATTTATCGGCGTGCGTATGGCGGGAAAACCGGCGGACAGCGATCATCCTTTTGGACATGGACGGATTGAGTATATTTCGGCTTTTATCGTGGCCTTTCTGGTCATTCAGGTGGGATTTTCCCTGTTTAAGACCTCTCTTGTGAAGGTCATTCACCCGGAAGAGGTACATTTTAAATGGAGCTCTGTGATGATCCTTCTTATTTCCGTGGGAGTGAAATTCTGGCTGTCCCAGTTTAATAAAAAGCTGGGAAGCAGGATCCATTCCAAGGTAATGGAAGCAACGGCCGCAGATGCCATGGGCGATGTAATGACCACCAGTGCGGCTATTTTATCCCTTCTGGCCTTAAAATATCTGAACTGGAACATTGACGGGATCGTTGGTCTGGCAGTTTCTGTGGCAGTTATGTATGGCGGACTGAATATTGCTAGGGATACGCTGGCGCCGTTGATCGGGGAAGCCATTGAGCCGGAAGTCTATGAGGAAATATCCAATTTCGTGGAAGGCTATGAAGGGATATTAGGAACCCATGATCTGATCGTCCATAATTATGGGCCGTCCCACAGCATGGCATCGATCCACGCGGAAGTTCCCAGCAATTATGATCCGGAATACTCCCATGAGATCATTGACCGGATCGAGCGGGATGCGGCAAAGAAATTTAACATGATGCTGGTGATCCACATGGACCCGGTAGAACGGGATAATAAGCGCCTGGCCCAGTATCGTTCCCTGATCAGCCGGGTGCTTATGGATATTGATATCCGCCTGTCTTTTCATGATTTTCGCATGGTGGGGTCAGGAAAAAATGTGTGTCTGGTGTTTGATCTTGTGGTTCCAAGGGAATATAAACAGGCGGCTGTGGGAAGACTGAAGAACAGGATCAATAATGAAGTCAGCCGCCGGGAACCGGGATGCCGCTGTTCGATCACTGCAGAAAACAGTTTTCGTTCAGAAAAGCATGGATCAGAGAAATAAATTTTGTCCTGGCAGAAGGGAAACAGGAACGGGTATAATGGCAATGGAGCTGGAAAAATGGATCAGGGACATGGCAAAGGGAGACAAAGAAGGGCTGCGGCAGTTTTATGAGGAAACGGCCCGGCCGGTATACAGTTTCATTTTCTCCGTTTTAAAGGATCCTCATGAGTCAGAAGATGTGATGCAGGAAACATTTCTGGCTGTGTGGGAACACGCAGGGGAATATGTTCCTTATGGAAAGCCGCTGGCATGGGTATTTACCATTGCAAAGCGGCTTTGTTATATGCGCCTGCGGGAGAAAAAACGGCAGGAGGTCTGGGAAGACGGGGAGATCATAGATACAGGTCAACCGCAGCCACGGCTGGAGCAGACCCCGGAGCGGACGGCTCTTTTACAGGCTTTGGATCAGTTAAATGAAACAGAGCGGCAGATCGTGCTTTTGTATGCAGCCGCAGGGATGAAGCACCGGGAGATCGCCCGGGCTTTAAATATGCCACAGGCTACGGAACTGTCCAAATACAGCCGCTCTGTGAAGAAGCTGCAGAAAATGTTATATGCATAGAAACTATAAATATTTTTCTTCTGATCATGGTATACATGAACAGGAATAAAAACTTCGGTTGGCATTGCATTTTATATAGTATGCTGTTATAATAAGTAGTAATGAATACTACATGTTAAAATAATCGGACGACATGTTGGATAACCGGAGGATAGAAACATGACTTATAAGATCATTGGAGACAGCTGTCTTGATCTGACAGAAGAACTGAAAAAGGACCCTAAGTTTCAAATGGTGCCGCTGACATTGCAGGTGGGGACTGCACAGGTGGTAGATGATGAGACTTTTGATCAGAAAGCTTTCATCCGCATGGTGAAGGAGTGCCCGGAGTGCCCGAAAACTGCCTGCCCTTCCCCTGAGATCTTTAAAGAAGCATATGAGGCGGCAGATGCAGAGGCAGTATTTGTGATCACTCTTTCCAGCCACTTAAGCGGAAGCTATAATTCAGCGGCTCTTGCAAAGCAGCTGTACGAAGAAGAATTAAAGGAAAAGGGAATTCAGTCTTCTAAAAAGATCGAAGTTCTGGACTCTGAGTCTGCATCTGCAGGCCAGTTAGAGCAGGCGCTGTATGTGCGGGATCTGTGTGAACAGGGACTGGGCTTTGAAGAAGTAGTGGAAAAACTGAGAAAGTTCCGTGATGAGATGCACACATACTTTGTTCTTGAAAGTCTGGATACTCTCCGCAAGAACGGAAGACTTTCCGGACTGCAGGCATTTTTTGCAACAGCCTTAAATATCAAGCCTGTAATGGGCGCTGACCATGGTGTGATCATTAAACTGGATCAGGCAAGAGGTATCAACAAGGGACTTCAGAGAATGTGTGATATTGCTATTAAAGAAGCAGGAGATACCACAGGAAAACGTGCAGTTGTATGCCACGTAAATAACCCGGAAAGAGGAGAATACGTAAAGCAGGAACTGGCAAAGAGGGCAGAATTTAAGGAAATCGTTGTTACAAATGCAGCTGGCGTAGCTACCGTATATGCAAATGACGGTGGTATCGTGCTGGCGATCGGCTAGATTAATTGACAGGATTAAAAAATGAACAGAAAAAAATGGATATGCACAGCGGCCGCTATTACAGGGCTGCTGTTGGCAGTTATAGCAGGTTTATCGATCCGGCATATGAAAAACAGCTCCTATGTAAGCGCCAGTGAACTGGCTGGGCAGAAGAGAACGGAAGTGGCCGGTGAATTGGAAAAAAATGGAAATTCGGGGTTAGCAGAGGACAGAAACCCTGAAAATGAAAGTGGTATGAATGGATCAGAAACGGACAGTCAGGAAAGCGTGGCTGAGTCCGAAACGGAGTCTGAGGCACAGGTGGCAGACCAGCCGGTAAAACTGGTCTTTTCCGGTGACATTCTCCTGTCAGACCATGTAATGAACGCCTATAAAAATGGGGGCATCCGCAGTGTACTGGACAGCCAGTTCCAGTCCGTGATCGATGAGGCGGATATTTTCATGGCAAATGAGGAATTTCCGTTCAGTACCCGTGGAACACCGGCAGAGGATAAGCAGTTTACCTTCCGGGCGGCTCCTTCACTGATCTTTGTTTTTAAAGAATTGGGGATCGATATTGTAACACTGGCAAATAATCATGCTATGGATTACGGTACAGATGCGTTGCTGGATACCTGTGATACTTTGGATAAAGCCGGTATCGCCAGAGTGGGAGCTGGAAAGAATTTAGACGAAGCCAAAGCACCGGTGATCTTAGAGGCCCAGGGCAAAAAGATTGGCTTTTTAGGAGCTTCCAGAGTGATACCGGTAGGTTCCTGGAATGCCACTGCCACAAAGCCGGGTATGCTTACCACCTATGATCCGAAAATACTTGTGGATGAGATAAAGAAACTGCGGGATCAGTGTGATTATCTGGTGGTATACGTCCACTGGGGCATTGAGCGGAATGAGACACCGGAGGACTACCAGAGATCTCTTGGAAAGCAGTATATAGACGCAGGGGCTGATGTGGTCATCGGAAGTCACCCCCATGTGCTCCAGGGCGTAGAATATTATAAGGGAAAGCCTATTGTATACAGTCTGGGCAATTTCATTTTCGGAAGCAGTATTCCTAAGACTGCGCTCCTTAAGGTTCAGTGGGACGGGGAAGACAGCCAGTTGACCTTTGTGCCGGGAACATCTTCCGCCGGGTATACCAGAGTGCTTGAAAATGCAGCTCAGAAAGCCGATTTTGTTTCTTATATGACGGGGATTTCCTATGGGGTGACTATTGAAGAGGACGGAACCGTGGTGCCACAGGAGTAAGCAGAAGTGCAGTAAAGCCAGAACAGATGAAACTGATTTTCCGGCTTTACCGGGGCAAATGGGATACATAGCATTGTCCTTGCCATGCCCCACGTTCCTTAAACCGCTTATGCAGCTGATTGAGCACAAGCCGCTTATTCCCGCTCCACAAAGGCGCGATCAAAAGATTTTTCGGCCCGTCACCAGTCATGCGGTGAATGGTGATCCGGGGCGGCAAAAGCGTGATGCAGTCGATCACAAGGTCGATATATTCGTCCATAGAAAATACATGAAAGGGATCTGTCTGGTAGATATCTGCCAGATCGGTCCCTTTTAATATGTGGAGAAGCTGCAGCTTGATCCCGTCAATGGGCCGGTCAGCCAGATATTTTACTGTTTCCTTCATCTGATCCGTGGTCTCACCGGGAAGCCCAAGGATCACATGGACGATCACAGTAATGCCAGCTTCTTTCAGCCGCATTAAGGCGTCCTCAAACACAGGAAGTTCATAACCTCTGCGGATAAAACGTGCCGTTTCTTCATGGATGGTCTGCAGGCCCAGTTCCACCCAGACCGGTTTCCTACGGTTTAATTCTTTTAACAGGTCAATAATATCATCTCCCAGACAGTCCGGTCTTGTGGCAATGGAAAGAGCGGCGATATCTGGATGACTGATCGCCCGTTCAAACAGTGGCTTTAAATAAGAAACTGGCGCATAGGTATTGGTAAAAGACTGAAAATAGGCAATATAATTAACATCTTCATCAGAGCCGGTCTTATTGCTTACCCGTATCTTGGCAGCTTCGATCTGCTCCCATACATCCTTTTGCAGTTTTTCCGCAAAATCACCAGAACCACCTTCGCTGCAGAAAATACAGCCTCTTGTCCCACAGGTGCCGTCCCGGTTAGGACAGGTAAGACCTGCATCCAGTGACAGTTTATATACTTTATGTCCAAATGTATGTTTCAGCTCCCAGTCAAGGCTGTGATAGGGGCGGCCGTTCCAGTTGTGTTCCAGTTCCATGCAAAGCTCCTTAAAAATAATTCCGGTCTGCCTGCAGGACAGGAACCGGTGTTATATGTACGTCCAGTTATAACAGAAAAAATGTCTGCTGTCCATGTAATATCCGTGCAACATCGAAAAATATTGTATTGTAGCAGATGGGGCATTTGTGCTAGACTGATGTCAGAGAGCCGGAACGGGTGAAAAGGAAGGCGGTCTATAACAGCCAGAATAACCGGCAGAAAAAGGAGATGGCAGCTATGAATGTAAGTGAGACCATGAAGCAGTTAAACAGCGAAAGAGCGGATGCATTTATGCATGAACTTTATGGAAAAGGGGCAGCTGAAAATAAAGCAAGATATGAGAAGGTACTGAAAGGCTTTGAAGAGTCTTTTGGAGACAGCAAAGAAGTTCTTCTTTTCTCATCACCAGGTCGTACAGAGATCAGTGGAAACCACACAGACCACAATCACGGCAAGGTGCTGGCTGGCAGCATCAATTTAGACTGCGTAGGCGCAGCAGCAAAGAACTATTCCAGCCATGTGCGGATCATCAGTGAGACCTATAACCAGGACATTACCATTGACTTAAATGATCTGGAGTCAAGTCCGAAAAAAGCAGGCACAACAGATCTGATCAAAGGCATTTTAAAGGGTTTTGAGACCTCAGGATACAGTGTTGGCGGCTTTAATGCATATGTTACCAGCAACGTGATCAGTGCAGCAGGTGTCAGTTCATCCGCTTCTTTTGAGATGCTTGTGTGCTCCATGTTAAATGCATTTTTCAATGAAAGCCGTATGGACAATGTTGCCTATGCCCACATTGGAAAATTTGCGGAAAATAAATACTGGGACAAGGCATCAGGACTCCTTGATCAGATGGCATGTGCAGTAGGCGGCCTGATCACTATTGATTTTGTAGAGCCTATGACACCTGTTGTACAGAAAATCGATTTCGATTTCCAGGCACAGAACCATAGCCTGATCATTGTCCAGACTGGAAAAGGCCATGCGGACCTGAGTGCAGAGTATTCTTCTATTCCGGAAGAAATGAAGAAAGTAGCAAAATTTTTCGGAAAAGATGTTTTAGCCCAGGTTTCAGAGGAAAAAGTGATCAAACATCTTCCTGAGATCCGTAAATTTGCAGGAGACCGTGCAGTGCTGCGCGCCTTACATTTCTTTGAGGAAAATAAGAGAGTAGAGGCAGAGGTAGCAGCATTAAAAGAAGGACGTTTTAATGATTTCCTGGAAAATATCACAGCTTCCGGAAACTCTTCCTGGAAATGGCTGCAAAACTGCTTTACCACCAGCAACAATGCAGAACAGGGAATTACCATTGCCCTTGCTTTAACAGAGTTATTCATTGCCCAGAAGCAGAGAGGAGCCTGCCGCGTACACGGAGGTGGTTTCGCCGGTGTCATTATGGCAATGCTTCCAAATGATCTGGTTGAGGAATATACAGAATACATGGAGAAGTGCCTGGGAGAAGGCTGCGCTTATAATATGAGCATCCGTCCTTATGGCGCGATCTGCGTAAGTGAACACTTATAAGATTTATAAAAATAATTGAACGGAGATATGAGAATGCCTTCTGAGGAACAGTAAGTTTTTCAGAAGGCATTTTTGCTGCATGAAGATGATCTGCGCTACACTTTTAAAATAAAATGATTTTTGTGAAAGTCAAGGATCCCGTCATTTCGCATTTTCCCAAGCTCCAGTGACAGGCCGCTGCGTTCGACTGCAAGATAATCAGCCAGCTGCTGTCTTGAAAAAGGAATATCAAATTCATATTTTCCAAGCCTTTGTGCTTCAGCGGAAAAATAAGACATCAGCTTTGAACGTGTAGTGCGCTGCCCAATATGTGTAAGCTTTTCATTGATATGCAGATTTTTCATGGCAAGTTCGCCTAACAGGTTACGGATCATACGGCTGTGGTGGGCACAGGCGGATGGACATATATTTAAAATGCGTTTTACATTTAAAAACATGACAGTAACAGGTGTTTCGGCCAAAACGCTTATATTCAGGACAGAGCCGGGAGCGCAGGCATAAGCAGCGGCAAAGGTCTGTCCGGGGCCTGCCTTGGATATGATATTGCGGTTGCCCCAAATGTCCTCCTGTATGATCAGGAT
>CAVIPV010000113.1:0-405 GCA_963644495.1 Prevotella sp.
AATGCCTCTTCCATATTATCCAGAACCATTTTCAGGCTGCGAAGCAGCTGCTTTCCTTCTTTTGTATCTGTCTGTGAAGCAATCACAGTGGTACAGAAGCCTTCAATAGCGCAGCGGATCTGGATACTGTCTTTCATATCCTTTTCATTTAACTGGCGGATCATAAAGCCTTTGCTAGGTATAATGGTGATATAGCCGTCCTGGCTTAAACACTGGAGGGCTTCACGCATGGGGGTTCGGGAAATTCCTATTTTTGCGGACAGTTTTGTTTCGGAGTAGAGCTGTCCCGGCTCTAAGTCACCGTTTAAAATGCCGTTTTTAATGGAATCATAGGCCTGCAGCTGCAGGAAGCTTTTTTCTTTCATTTCTTGTATCCATATCCTTTATGTTTAAATCAATCTAATC
>CAVIPV010000113.1:415-9690 GCA_963644495.1 Prevotella sp.
TTTTGCAAGAGAGGGGATATTTTTAAATCAACTCTTGTACATAAAAGTAACTTGTTGTAGACTAAAAGTATCTATTTTATCTATATATGACAAGAGCATGAGAAAATACATTGTCAGAAATACACAAAACCATTGTTGAAAATTTGTTGACTTTTACTTTTGTAAAAATCTTGACAGTATACCGACATACCGGTATACTGGTATACAGATAGGCGAGAAAAAAAGCCAACAAAGAAAATAAAAACCAATTTTAAGGAGGAACCTAAAATGTGTGTTTACGAAATGGGTAACTTAAGAATTGTTGATCTTTCCAAGATCCTGGATCCAAAGACAGAGACCAGAAGATGCCATCTGTTCCGCTTCAATACCGGTGGTGCTATTCCGGATTTCCATACTAACATGGACCTGATGAGCCATCTGGGAACTCACTGCGAATGCCCTTATCATCATGATGATAACTGGCCATCTGTAGCAGAGCTGCCTTTAACCACTTTCTTGGGCCGTGCAGTATACGTAGACTTCAAGGAGACTGTTGCTAAGCGTGGACATATCACCGCTGCTGACTTAGACCGTGAAGCTGGAAAGGTAAGAGAAGGAGATATCGTTATCATCGACTCTTCCTACAAGCTGTATCCATTTACACCTGATACCAACACTGACAAGGATCAGCGTCTGTTAGTTGGTGCAGAGAGCGCAGAGTGGTTCAAAGCTCACAAAGTAAAAGCTGTTGGTTTTGGTGATGGCGTTTCCATCGAGAACTGCAACGAAGATGTTAAGCCTTTCCATGACATCTTAATGGCAGAGAACATCGTATTCCTGAAAGTTTTAAGAAACTTAGAGCAGCTTAAGAAGGATGTATTCTTCATGAGCTATTCTCCACTTCCAATCCTTGGTCTGGATTCCAGCCCTGTTCGTGCATATGCTATTGAAGGACTGGCTGAGTTCTCCGAATAATTAAGGATACAGTTCAGCCATGCGCTGGATCACATGGCTGAACCTTAAATAAGACTTGCGCCCCCGCATAAGAAAGCTTTATGCAGGGCGTAATCTGCTTTAAGGAACAGTGTAAACGTTAAATGTGAGAATGGAAAAGGAGAAAGTAAAATGCGTATTGCAGTGATCGGTGCAGGAGCAATGGGTTCTATCTATGGCGGACATCTTTCCCAGCATAACGATGTTCTCTTAGTAGATACCAATGAAAAAGTGGTGGAGCAGGTTGCAAATAACGGTCTTCTGATCGATGAAGATGGAACCACCCATACATATCATCCAGGTGCAGTGAGCAACACACAGGGACAGGAACCAGTAGATTTAGTGATCCTCTTTGTAAAGGCTCTGTTTTCCAGAGCAGCATTAGAAGGAAACCGTGGTCTGATCGGACCAAATACCCGTCTGATGACTTTACAGAATGGTGCAGGACACGAAGATCTGTTAAAGGAATTCGTTGATGAAGACCATATCGTTATCGGTACTACCGAGGATAACGGTGCTGTTCTTGGAATGGGACATGTCCGCCGCGGTGGAACCGGTGTTACCAACGTTGGTATGCTGGTAGAAGATAAAGAAGGCTTCCTTCCGAAGTTAAAAGAAGCATTTGACCAGTGTGGTTTTAATGTAAAGATCCATGAAAACATCCAGACTCTGATCTGGGACAAGCTGTTTACCAATGTTTCCTTAAGTGCCCTTACAGGCGTTTTACAGGTAGACATGGGTTATATCGCAGCCAATGAGTATGCATGGGATCTGTGCTGCCAGCTGATCCATGAGACAGTAAAGACAGCAGCAGCAGCCGGTCTGAGCTTCGATGAAGAAAAGGTTCGTGAAAAAGTCAAAAATACTTCCATTAACAATCCAAATGGATGCACTTCTATCCGCGCAGACCTGCGTGACAGCAGAAGAACCGAAGTTGATACCATCAGCGGTGCAGTTGTACGTGCAGCACACAAGTATGGCGTAGAGGTTCCAGGCCATGAGTGCATTGTACGCCTTGTACATGCAATGGAAGGCAGAAACAAATAAAAGCTTTTGTTTAAATGAAAGCTTTAAATAAAGTAAGGGAGAGAATAAAATGATCTTTTCATCTATTAAGAATGGTGATTCTTTTGAAAAGTATCCGGCAGCGATCCAGACTGCATTAGAGTACTTAAAGAGTCATGATTTCGCAGCAATGGAACCTGGCGTATATGAAATCCAGGGAAAAGACATCTATGCTCAGGTATTTGATGCCATGACAGAAGATGTTGCTGACAGACGTCCGGAGTCTCATGAGAAGTATCTGGATGTACAGTATTTAGTATCCGGAAAAGAGTGTCTTGGATTTACCAAGAACACCGGAAACTACAAAGTAGCAGAGCACATTAAGGAAAGAGACCTGATCTTCTATGAGTCTGTAGAAGATGAAGGATACATTGAGTCCCGTCCAGGATGTTTCTGTGTATTCTTCCCATCCGATATCCATCGCCCACAGGTTATCTCCGGCGAAGCTATGAACCTGCGTAAGGTTGTAGTAAAGGTAAGCGTAGCACTGCTGTGATTACGGGGCAGTGTGGCTGCGTGCGCAAAAAATGCGTATGTACAGTAAATTAAAAATACCAATCAATTAGCAGCTCAGCATATAGTACTAGCCTGAAGGAACATTTTCAGGTTAACCTGCTGAACTGCTATAATATTGGAAAAACGTAAAAAAAACGTTAAGAAATTTGTTAACACCAAGTTAACGGCAAAAAAATTTGAAAAAATCAATTTGTAAAACCAGTAGGAGGAATTACCGGTATGTTTAAAAAATTGGCAATGACTGTGGGGGTTATTTGCCTTATGGGTATGCTTACAGCCTGTGGACGTACTTCCGAAGAGAAGGTGACAGAGATTCGCGTAGCTTTCAACCAGAACGAGAACCATCCGCAGTATCGTGCTATGAAAGCATTTGGGGAAAAATTTGAGAAGGAAACAAACGGACGTTATCATGTAACTATTTATCCTAACGGGGTATTAGGAGAACAGGGAGCAATGGCAGAATTTATCCGTACAGGAGCATTACAGATGGCGATCGTGCCATGTTCTGTTCCAGAAGGATATGATTCCGACTTCGCCATCGTAGGCGCTCCTTATCTGTATGATAATATCGATCATCTTGAAAGAGCAACATTAAACGGGGTATTTGATGATCTGTTTGCATCTACTGATAAATACAAATTCCGTGTTCTGACTGTTTATACAGCAGGCGAGAGAAATGTATACGCAAAGAAGCCTATTAATTCTGCAGATGATCTTAAGGGCATGATCATTCGTGTAAATGACAGCCCAACCTATGTAGAAATGGCAAAGCTGATGGGCGGTAACGGAAGCGTTATGGCACAGTCTGAGGTTTACACCGCACTGCAGCAGGGCGTTATTGATGCAGCTGAGAACAGTGAGCTGGTTTACCGTGACTTTAAGCATTATGAGGTTGCGCCTTACTATGCTTACACCCGTCACATTGTACATCCTGACGTTGTACTTGCAAGTACTGCATTCTTAAATTCCTTAAGTGACGAAGACAGAGAGATCTTCGACAGACTGATCAAGGAATCCACTGAAGAAGAATTTGAAACATTTAAACAGGATATTGAAGTAGCAAAGAAAGATGCCGAAGCAGCTGGAACCCAGTTCTGCTATCCGGATACCAATGAACTGCGTGAGCGCTGCATGCCTCTGTTAAATAAAATCGCAAACCAGTCTGAAATGACCAAGCAGATCTATAACGCAGTAACAGCATTAAGAGAGGAGGACAATAAATAATGAAAAACTTAAAAAATGGATTAGACCGCTTTTTAGCCTTTGTCTGTATCGTTGATTTTATCGTTATGGTCCTTCTTACTGTATATCAGGTAGTAGTACGTTACGTGTTTAAGAGCCCAAGCAGTGTCAGCGAAGTTCTGACCCGTTACTGTTTCGTATGGCTGATCCTGCTTTCCGCAACCTATGTGTTCGGACAGCGTGATCACATCTGCATTACTTATTTAAAGGATAAGCTGGATAGCAGCAAAAAGAGACTGTTAGATGCTGCTATTGAAGTAGTTATCATTATCTTCTCTGCACTGATCCTGGTTTATGGTGGTTCTGTTATCACAACCATGAACATGCTGCAGTATGACTCCATCCTTAAGATCCCTACAGGAACTATTTACAGTATCATTCCTGTATGCGGCGTACTGATCATTTTCTACAGCCTTTACAATCTCACTGTAGATCTGAACAAGAAAGAAGGAGGAGAGTAAATTATGTCTATTGCAGTTCAGGTTGCCCTGGTAATGGTCGTTCTTCTGGTTTTATTACTGGCAGCAGGTGTGCCCATCGGTGTGGGAATCGGACTTTCTTCCGCAGTTTCCATGATCTGCATGCTGCCATCTAATGTAGCTTTTGCAACATCCGCACAAAGGATCTTCGCAGGCTCTAACTCATTTTCACTGATCGCCATCCCGTTCTTCATCCTTGCAGGAAACATTATGAATAACGGTGGTATTGCTTTAAGACTTGTAAACTGTGCAAAGGTCATCGGCGGCCGTATGCCTGGCGCATTAGCACAGTCCAACGTAATCGCAAACATGCTTTTCGGCGCTATCAGCGGTTCCGGTGCAGCAGCTGCAGCAGCTATCGGCAGCACCATGGGACCTCTGGAAGAGGCTGAAGGCTATGATAAGAACTATTCCGCAGCAGTAAACGTTGCATCAGCTCCTGTTGGTATGCTGATCCCCCCAAGCAACACCATGATCGTTTACTCTACTGTTGCAGGAAGCGTATCTATTTCCGCACTGTTCATGGCAGGTTATGTGCCTGGTCTCATCTGGGGCTTAGGTGTTATCATCCTGGCAACCATTACAGCAAAGAAGTTAGGCTACAGAGGCGAAGCAAAGCTGACAGCCGGCATTGTTTTAAAGACTTTCTGGCAGGCCATCCCAAGCCTTTTAATGATCGTGATCGTAATCGGCGGTATTCTTTGCGGCGTGTTTACTGCAACAGAAGGTTCCGCAGTAGCAGTTGTGTATGCAACCGTTCTTTCCTTAATTTATGGTTCCATTAAATTAAAGGATATCCCACGGATCGTGCTGGATTCCGCAAAGATCACCGGTACCATTACTTTCATGATCGGACTTTCCTCTATCATGTCCTGGGCAATGGCATTTACCGGAATCCCGGATATGGTAGCAGAAGCTGTTCTTGGTGTTACAAGCAACAAGATCCTTATCTTCCTGTTAATTAACATCATCCTGCTGTTTGTAGGTACTTTCATGGACCCGACACCAGCGATTCTGATCTTCACTCCAATCTTCCTGCCGATCTGCACAAGCCTTGGAATGAATGCAGTTCAGTTTGGTATCGTACTCTGCTACAACCTGTCCGTAGGTACCATCACACCTCCTGTAGGAACTATCCTGTTTACAGGCTGTAAAGTAGGCGGTGTTACCATTGAAAGTGTGATCAGCCATCTGCTGCCATACTTTGCAACGATCATCATCGGTCTGCTGCTTGTGACTTATGTTCCGGTACTTTCACTGGGACTGCCGTCACTGTTGGGACTGATTTAATAATTCCTTCTGCAGATGCAGACTGGAAAATGGATAAAAATTATATAGAATAATGAAACAGGCGTCATCGGAATTTTATCGGTGGCGTCTGTTTTTTGAATGAATGCAGGGGCATGATTTATGAAGTGCTATGAAATAAAAATAAAATGTGTTATACTTATGAAATAATACATCTATAGATAATACATGTAGATGTTGATTAATTTTGTGTCATAAAATTATAACTACCAGCATACACATATACATAGCGAAAACAAAAGCGGGGTGACTTATTGAACATCAGAGAATCTCAGGAAGCACTGGAACTTGTAACTTTAAGCCCGTATGCCTCTTTTTCTGCAAAAACAAAGGGAAGAGACAGGCAGGAACCTTTATGTGACATCCGCCCGGAATACCAGAGGGACAGAGACCGCATTCTGCACTGCAAGGCATTTCGCCGCATGAAGCATAAGACACAGGTATTTCTTGCGCCGGAGGGAGATCATTACCGCACAAGACTTACCCACACTCTGGAAGTATCTCAGATCGCCAGGACCATTGCAAAGGCTTTGCGGTTAAATGAAAGTCTCACCGAAGCCATTGCTTTAGGACATGATCTGGGGCATACGCCTTTTGGACATTCCGGGGAAGCTATTTTAAATAAGATATGTGAAGATGGTTTTACCCACTATGAGCAAAGTGTCCGTGTGGTAGAGAAACTGGAAAAAAATGGAAAAGGCTTAAACCTTACCTGGGAAGTGCGGGACGGTATCCGCAATCACAGAACGGCCGGTCATCCTTCTACTTTAGAAGGCGGTGTAGTCCGTCTGTCCGATAAGATTGCCTATATTAACCATGATATTGACGATGCGATCCGTGCAAAGATGTTTGAGGAGAAAGATCTTCCCACCTGCTATACAGATGTATTGGGCCACAGCGTCCGGGAACGTTTAAATATCATGATCCATGATATTATCTTAAACAGTCTGGACAAGCCGGGGATCTTTATGTCAGAAGGCATGGAAGAGGCCATGATGGGACTCCGCCAGTGGATGTTTGACAATGTATACAAGAACGAGATTCCAAAGGCAGAAGAAGGCAGAGCCCAGCAGATGCTTTCCCAGCTTTATTTCTACTATATGGATCATGTAGACGAGCTGCCGCAGGAGTCTTTAAACTTCTTGGACGCAGGAGAAAAAGTCTCACGAGTGGTATGCGACTACATAGCAGGCATGAGTGATATTTATGCCATAGACCAGTTTGAAAAATTATTCGTTCCCAAACGCTGGAACGTATATTGATATACCAATTTTGTAACAGAAGGGAGAAAAAGCATGTACTATCCGGACGAAGTCATAGAGGAAGTAAGAATGAAGAA
This sequence comes from Prevotella sp., assembly GCA_963644495.1. Taxonomy (GTDB): domain Bacteria; phylum Bacillota; class Clostridia; order Lachnospirales; family Lachnospiraceae; genus Enterocloster. The sequence continues at coordinate 7,337 of CAVIPV010000113.1, forward strand.
TGACATCGTAGATGTGATTTCAGGATATGTAAAGCTGCAGAAAAAAGGAGCCAATTATTTTGGCCTTTGTCCTTTCCATAATGAAAAATCGCCGTCTTTTTCTGTTTCCCCCGGAAAGCAGATGTATTACTGTTTCGGATGCGGAGCAGGAGGAAATGTCCTTACTTTTGTAATGGAATATGAAAATTATACCTTTCAGGAGGCCCTTCAGTCCTTAGCAGACCGGGCAGGAGTGACTTTGCCGAAGATGGAATACAGCAAAGAAGCCAGAGAACAGGCGGAACTTCGTACCAGACTGTTGGAAGTAAACAAGATGGCAGCCAACTATTTCTATTATCAGATGAAGCAGCCTCAGGGAAAAATGGCATACGAATATTTCCATGACAAGCGAAAGCTTACCGATGAGACTATGCTGCGGTTTGGACTTGGCTATTCCAATAAGACAAGCGATGATCTGTACCGTTTCCTGAAGGAAAAAGGCTATGATGATGCATTTTTAAGCCAGACCGGCCTTGTGACCATTGAGGAACGGGGGGGAAGAGATAAATTCTGGAATCGTGTTATGTTCCCTATTATGGATGTGAACAACCGTGTCATCGGCTTTGGAGGCCGCGTAATGGGAGACGGGGAGCCGAAATATTTAAACTCTCCGGAGACAAAATTATTTGACAAAAGCCGGAACCTGTATGGTTTAAACTATGCAAGGACTACAAGGGAGAAATACATGCTGGTGTGCGAGGGCTATCTGGATGTGATCTCCATGCACCAGGCTGGTTTTACCAATGCAGTGGCGTCTTTGGGAACTGCCTTTACCAGTCAGCACGCAGGTGTTTTAAAACGCTATACAGACCAGGTGATCTTAACCTACGACAGCGACGGCGCCGGTGTAAAGGCTGCGCTGCGGGCCATTCCCATTTTAAGGGATGCAGGTATTTCCTCCAGAGTCTTAAATATGAAGCCTTACAAGGATCCGGATGAATTTATCAAAAACATGGGGGCAGATGCTTTCAGAGAGCGGATCGCCCAGGCGAAAAACAGTTTCTTATTTGAGATAGACGTATTAAAACGAAATTATCAGTTAGAGGACCCGGAGCAGAAGACGAAATTTTATCAGGAAACAGCAAAGAAGCTGCTGCAGTTTGGAGAGCCGCTGGAGCGGGACAATTACATCCAGGCAGTATCCAGAGAGCAGATGATAAAAGAAGAGGAGCTTCGCCAGCTGGTGAACCGTCTGGGAATGCAGATGGGCTTAAAGGCCGGTGACAGCTACAGGGAAGATGCTTCCGGACGGAATGTGATTTCCCGGGAAAATGGAAATGGCTCTGGCAATGATATGGGACGGCCGGAATATGGTGGTAATCCTTATGAAAGCCAGGCAGCCCAGCAAAACCAGCCAGCCATGAAGAAGGATGGAAGGAAGCAGGAACGGGAAGATGGCATACGAAGATCCCAGAGGTTATTGCTTACCTGGCTCATCGAAAATCCGGCATTATTTGACAAGATCAAAGGCATTATAACTGCCGACGATTTTGTAGAAGACCTGTATCATCAGGTGGCGGTCATGGTATTTGAAGGCCATGAAGCAGGAAATGTAAACCCGGCAGGTATATTAAGCCGGTTCATCAATGATGAAGACCAATACAAAGAAGTAGCGGCATTATTTAATGCCAGCTTAAAAGAATCCTTAAACAACGAGGAGCAGAAAAAGGCATTTGCGGAGACTGTGGTCAAGGTAAGAAAAAACAGTCTGGATACCGCAAGCCGGAATGCAAAAGATATCGCCCAGCTGCAGGAGATCATAAAGCAGCAGGCAGCTTTAAAGCAGCTGCACATATCCCTGGATTGATTTAAGGAGGAAACCCTATGGAAAGAACGCGCAGAGAGGAATCTTTAAGCTTTAAGGAGAAAATGGGACGGCTGTTAGCCGATGCCCGTACTGGAAAACGGCAGTTGGAATACCGTGATATCTTCCGGTATTTCAGGCCGAAAGAGCTGAAAGAGGAGGAACTGGACCGCGTTCTTGACATACTGGCGGAAAATCAGGTGCAGATATTAGACGGGGAAGAGGAGTCAGAGGCTTCTGAAACAGAAATAGAAGAAGTTGAGGAAGAACTGACGGGAAAAATGGCCCTGACGGAAAATGGGACATGGAACCAGGCGGACCCGGTGTGTCTGTATTTAAAGGAAATTGGAAAAATTTCCCTGCTTACACAGGAAGAAGAACAGGATCTGGCTATACAGATACAGGCCGGAGACAAAGAAGCAAAGGAAAAGCTGGCAAAAGCCAATCTGCGCCTGGTAGTGAGCATTGCAAAGCGCTATGCAGGCCGGGGAATGGCATTTTGAGATCTGGT
>CAVIPV010000114.1:0-9688 GCA_963644495.1 Prevotella sp.
AAAAGGACGGATTTTATCACTTTCCCCACGGTATAACTTCTTTACTAATTATCGGTATTTCCGTTATAATACACTGGTAAAACTTTGTGATGCTTACCGGGCGGTAGGCCAAAAGGAGTTTGCAGCAGCAAAAAAGAAGCCAACGATCATCCATTTCCTGGGAGATGAACGTCCCTGGATCGAAGGCAACCACAACCATTACGGAAAATGGTACAGGAAGTATCTGGCTATGACTCCATGGAAGGACATGCCGATGCAGAAGGGCAAATTCTGGTATATGCAGCTATGGTGGTGTTTTAACCAGATGACAAGAGTATGCCCGGCTCTGCGTCTTGCCATCAGCAGGCGTCTGGGAATGAAGGTTATTGATAATCGCAAAAAACATCAGAGAAAGTGAAAGGAATTATGGACGCAGACGCGAATATATGTGCCGTAATATTAAATTATAATGATGCCCAGACTACCAGGAAACTGGCAGAAAGCTGGAAGGACAGCAAAGCGATCCGAAATATCATCATCGTGGATAACTGTTCTACCGATGATTCATGGGAAAAACTGGGAGAATTTAAAGAAGAATTTGCTTCTGATAATTCGAATAATTCATACAATTCAAATAACTTGGATAAAGTGCAGCTGCATCTTTTCAGAACAACCAAAAACGGCGGCTACGGAAGCGGCAACCAGGCGGGGATCGACTATGCAGCAGAGTATCTGGAGCCGGATTACATTGTGATCGCCAATCCGGATGTGCAGGTCAGTGATGCCTGTATCCTGCGGGTGGCAGATGCGCTGGATAAGCAGGAGGACGGAGCGGTAGCTTCCGCCATGGTGGTGGATGTGAAGGGACAGCCTTCTTTCAGTTACTGGGATCTGCAGTCTGTGTGGCTGGATCTTTTAGATACCGGCCTTGTGACCAGGCGGCTGTTCCGGTCATGGTTGAAAACACCGTTAGGAAAACTGCCTGTGGCAGCGGACGGAGTAAGCCGCATTGTGGGAGCTCTTCCAGGCTCCTTTTTCATGGTGAAAACAGGCTGCTTCACGCCGGGAGATTTAAAAGAGCTGTTTGATAAACATGTATTTCTCTATTATGAAGAGAAAATATTAGGACAGAAATTAAAGAAAATGGGATTAAAAGAGCTTTTAGTGACAGATGCTTATTATGTCCACGCACATTCTGTAAGCATTGATAAAAGCTATAATAAGATAAGTGATAAACAGAAGCTCCTTCATAAGAGCAAATTATATTACTATGAACATTACCTGGAACTGGGAGGAATGAAACTGGCTGTGGCAAAAGCATTTCTGGCTGTGGTCCTTGCAGAAGTAAAATTTCTCACAGGTGTATTGAAGATGCGCTGGTAATGGGAGATAATGGATATCAGGATAAAAGGAAAATGTTGCAAACCAGCGCATGGCTGAACTGTAACAGAGTATTGAGGAACAGAGACAATGGATAAGGTACTTTTGGTCATACCGGCTTATAATGAAGGGAAAAACATTGAAAGAGTGGTAGACCACATTAAAAACGATTTTCCGGAACTGGATTATGTGGTGGTCAACGACGGCTCCAAGGATGACACAGCTGCTATCTGCCGCAGGCGGGGCTACAATTTTATCGACCTGCCGGTAAATTTAGGACTGGCGGGCTGTTTCCAGACCGGTATGAAATATGCATGGCAGAAGGGCTATAATTACGCCGTACAGTTTGACGGAGACGGACAGCACCGCCCGGAATATATTAAGGCCATGAAAGAAAAAATGGATGAAGGCTATGACATTGTCATTGGTTCCCGTTTTGTAACAGAGAAGAAAAGCTGGTCCATGCGTATGCTTGGAAGCCGTCTCATTGGAACGGCGATCTGGCTGACCACCGGGGCGAAGATCAAGGACCCGACATCCGGAATGCGTCTTTTCAGCAGGAAGATGATCGGGGAATTTGCCTGGAACTTAAACTATGGACCGGAGCCGGATACAGTATCCTTCCTCATTCGTCAGGGAGCAAAGATTGCAGAGGTGCAGGTCACCATTGACGATCGGACAGCAGGAGAAAGCTATTTAAAGCCATTAACAGCTGCAAGCTACATGGTACGCATGCTGTTATCCATACTTGTCATCCAGAACTTCAGAAAGCGTTAAGCATAAGGGATTAGCATAAGGGATTAAATAGAAAGAATATGAAAAATATTACGAAACAGTTATTATATAAGGGAGATAATGTTGCCAGAGCCAATGTAATGTGGAATATTGCAGGCAGTTTTGTGTATGCCTTTGCAAGTATGATCCTTTCTTTCCTGGTCATCCGTATGGCGGGAGAGGAAAAGGGAGGTATTTTCTCCTTTGGTTATTCTACATTGGGCCAGCAGCTGTTTTTAGTGGCTTATTTTGGTCTCCGGCCTTTCCAGATCACTGACGGAAAGGGAGAGTATTCCTTCAGGGAATACAGGGAACACAGGAATATAACCTGCATGTTTGCACTGGTTGCAGGAGCGCTGTTTTTGACTGCAAGGACCATTGCTTTCCGCAAAGGGATCGGTGATTATACAGCAGGAAAATGCATGATCCTCCTTCTTCTTGTGATCTATAAGGTTATTGACGGATATGCAGATGTGTATGAGTCAGAATTTCAGCGTCAGGGCTGTTTATATCTTACAGGAAAGTCCAACTTTTTCAGGACTATTTTTTCTGTGGCAGTCTTTACAGTGACACTGGGGGCATTTAAACATCTACTGTTTGCCTGCCTTATGGCAGTGGCAGCCCAGGCTATGGGTGTGTTCTTATTTAATCTGGATGTGATCCATGCATTGGATCATGTGGACTGGACTTTTACAAAGGGAAAAGTAACAAAACTCTTTAAAAATACGGGATTTTTGTTTATCTCCGTATTTCTGGATTTTTATATTTTCTCTTCTGCAAAATACGCCATTGATGCCCGGATGAACAATGCGGCATCGGGATATTTTAACTTGATTTTTATGCCTACCTCTGTTATTTATATGGTAGCCAATTTTGTGATACGTCCCTATCTGACAACCCTTACAGATCTTTGGACAGAAGAAAAGATCGCTGAGTTTAAGAAGACGCTGGTGCGCATCGCAGTTGTTATTTTAGGGCTTACGGTACTTGCAGTGGCAGGTACGCTTATTTTAGGAAAATGGGCACTTTCCGTTATGGAGCTTCTTATGGGAGGCGAAAAAGGAACACTGACCGTTTATTTTGGTGCATTTGCAGGCATCGTCCTTGGAGGCGGTTTTTATGCCCTGGCAAATCTGATGTATTACGCACTGGTTATCATGCGAAAGCAGAAAACCGTGTTTTTTGTATACGCAGCGGCAGCTGTAGCAGCGTTTTTCCTGTCAGGTGGCCTTGTTGGGGCTTTTGGCATTAACGGAGCGGCGCTGTGTTACCTGCTGCTTATGGCAGGAGAAACGGCGGGCTTTGGCTTTTGCACTGTAAGGTCCTGCAGGAGTGAGGAAAAGGAGACAAGACAATGACAGAGGAAAGAAAGAGTGAAAATACTCTTCGCAAGCCACGGGTCGATGTGGTGATTCCTACCTATAAACCAGGTAAGAAATTTTCCAGACTTTTAAAAATGCTGGAGAAACAGACCTATCCCATAGGGAAGATCATTGTAATGAATACAGAAAAGGCGTTCTGGAATGCAAAGGGCTTTGAAGGGATCAGTAATCTTCAGGTCCACCACCTGACCAAAGCGGAATTTGATCATGGCGCCACCAGAAACAGAGGCATGCGGTTTTCACGGGCGGATATTGTAGTTTTTATGACCGATGACGCAGTTCCGGCCGATGAATTTTTAATTGAAAAGTTAGTGGGGGCATTTAACCAGAGAGGTCCGGAAGGAGAAGCGGTGATCATGGCCTATGCAAGACAGCTTCCTGACAAGGACTGCCCACTGGCAGAGCGGTATACACGTTCCTTTAATTATCCGGAGGAAAGCTGCTTAAAGACAAAGGCAGATTTAAAGCGTTTGGGGATCAAGACTTTCTTCGCTTCTAACGTGTGCTGTGCCTATGACCGGGAGAAATTCTGGTTCCAGGGGGGATTTATTAAAAATACTATTTTCAACGAAGACATGATCTTTGCGGGAAAGGCAGTTATGGAAGACGATTATGCCATTGCTTATGTGGCTGACGCCAAGGTGATCCATTCTCATAATTATAACTGCACCCAGCAGTTTAAGCGCAATTTTGATCTGGCTGTGTCCCAGGCAGACCACCCGGAGGTATTCGGGGGCATTCATTCTGAAAGTGAAGGCATCCGTCTGGTGAAGCAGACAGCCCATTATCTGTCAGAGCAGCACAAGCCATGGCTGATCCCGGGAATGTTTGTGAAAAGCGGCTTTAAGTATATGGGATACCGTATGGGAAAGGCATATCACATGCTTCCAAAATGGCTGATCTTAAAATGTACTATGAACCGGGAATACTGGCTGGAGAAAAAAGAAGGCGGTGACAGGCGATGATGACAATGATGCTTCGTGTGGTGCTGATTGTGGTTTCTGTTATCACCATGACATTTATGATGCGCAAGATACGACAGGCAAAAGTGCAGATTGAAGCTGCCATGTTCTGGGTGATCATGGCCCTGCTCCTGGTGGTATTTGCGGTAGTTCCGGGAGCTGCAGATCTTTGTGCAAGGCTTTTAGGTATTTATTCTACGCCAAACTTCTTGTTCCTGTTTATGATCTTTTTGTTGATCGTAAAGGCATTTGGCATGACGATCCAGTTATCCCAGCTTGAAAGCAAGCAGAGGGAGCTGATCCAGAAAATGGCTCTGGAACAGAAATTTCTGGAAGAAAAAGAGGCAGAGCTGGAAGAACGGGAAGCTGCGTTAGAAACCTGCGGTAAAGGTGAATAAAAGATAAAAGGGAAAGAAAAGATGAAAAAGAAATTATCTGTCTGGCTTTTATGGCCTTTCGCCGTGTTTCTTTTAGGAGTATGGCATTTGCTGGATGTACGGGCATCTGTAACAGAAACAGGCCACCACTGGCTGTATGGCTGGTATGGGGGCCTGTTTTTCGTGAGTATGGTGGTGTTAGTTGGTGTTGGGGTGCTATTGTTTGGAAAAAACTGGGAATTTTTTTGCAGCGTTTCCAGTGGATCAGGGGAGAAACTGGTTTCACAGAAAGGGCCTGACTCAAAGGCTGAAAACTGGAAACTTCCAGGACTGTTTTTTGGAACTGTCATGTGCCTTGGCATTTTGTATATGCTGGTCCTGGCGCCTCTTTCTGCGCCGGATGAAGTAAGCCACTATATCAGTGCCTATGAACTTTCCAACCGCTTTTTGGGACTGTCGGGAACAGATGAAGACGGTTATATCTATATCCGGGCAGAAGATGACTGGATCGAGGATGTGAACCAGGAGTTTCGGGACTGGAAGGAAAAAAGTGAGCAGGAGTCTTTGGACGGGGAAAATGGGGAGACGGATGCAGGAAAGCCCATTATCCTGGGGCAGACCTTAAAAGAAGAGACTTATGTGGCGATCCATGATGGGGGTGCGGTCAGTGATCAGAGCGCAGAAGGCAGTGCGGAAACGGACAGTGTTGCAAGTGCAGAAGACGGCGCAGGCACAGACAGCAGTGACAAAACAGCCGGTCTGCGCGTCTCCCGCCAGCCCTCTGTGCGGACCACGCCCTTAGCCTATGTACCTCAGGCACTGGGCTTTACTCTGGCAAGAGCACTGGACCTTAGCAGCATTGCCCTGTTATATCTGGGCCGGTTTTTCAATCTCCTGCTTTTTGCGGCAGTTGGAACATTGACCATAAAACAGCTGCCATTTGGAAAAAATGTATTTTTCGGCGTATCCATTTTACCGATGAGCCTTCATCTGGCAGCTTCTTTATCTTATGATGTGGTGATACTGGCATTTACAGGCTACTTTACAGCGGTGTGCCTGGATCTGGCCTATAAGGCGGAAACAGTGAAGGTGAAAGATATAATTGCTCTGGCAGTAGTCATGGCGGTCATGGGCCCCTGCAAAATGGTGTACGGTGCTATTGCAGGCTTCTGCCTGCTGATCCCTGTAAAGAAATTTGGCAACTGGGGAAAATGGACGATCTCAGCAGCGGCTGTTCTTGGAAGCTTTTTAGCGGCTATGGCTGTGGTAAATTTAAGGACCGTTGCCATGTATACACAGGAAAGCGACAGCTATGTTGCCTGGGCTGAAGAAGCGGGGTATTCCTTTGCAGAGCTGATCCACCAGCCAATCCGGGTACTGCAGCTTTTCTATAATACAGTAGCATGGCAGGGAGAAAGCCTGTATTCAGGAATGTTAGGCGAGTCTTTGGGCAACCGGGACGCTGTGTTAAACACCCCCTATGTGGTCATTTTAGTGCTTACCGCATGCCTGATACTCTTGGCTCTTAAAAAGCCGGGAGAAGAGATCTTTATGAAAATAAAGGACAGATTATGGATCTGGTTTATCTGCCTGGTGATCTTCGCAGCGCTGATGTTTTCCATGCTCCTTGCATGGACACCCAAAAGCTCCAACATGGTCCAGGGCGTCCAGGGAAGGTATATGCTTCCACTGCTTCCTATTTTCCTGTTTACCCTTAAAAACCAGAAAGTGGTGCGGACAACGGCGGATGACAGGCTGGTCCTGTATACCATGGTGGCTGCGGATGTGTATGTGATTCTTCGCATTTTTGCTGTGGTGTGCCTGAGGCTGTAGTATTTTAGCTGCCATGTATAGAGAAGAAGTTGTCAGTGTCTGACTCTGTCAGTTCTGTATGGCGGATGACATATCGCAAACAAGGGGATAAACAGTTGCAGACTTGTTGATAACGTGGTAAAATTTCCAGATGAATGTGGAAAATTTATAGTTGATAATATAGAAACACAAATTAGAAGAATAAAGAAAATAAAGGAGAATCATTATGGGAAAGATTAAAGTAACAACCTGTGATATTGAAGGACTTTATGTGATCGAGCCTACTGTATTTAAAGATGAAAGAGGCTACTTCATGGAAACTTATAACCAGAACGATTTCAAGGAAGCTGGTCTGAACATGACTTTTGTTCAGGATAACCAGTCCATGTCTGTAAAAGGCGTTTTAAGAGGTCTTCATTTCCAGAAACAGTATCCTCAGGGCAAGCTGGTACGTGCTGTCCGCGGAACTGTATTTGACGTAGCAGTTGACCTGCGCGCTGACTCCAAGACCTATGGAAAGTGGTTTGGTGTAACCTTATCTGCTGAGAACAAAAAACAGTTCTATATTCCAGAAGGCTTTGCACATGGTTTCTTAGTATTATCTGATGAGGCTGAGTTTGCTTACAAGTGTACTGATTTCTATCATCCAGGCGATGAGGGCGGTCTGTTATGGAGCGACCCGGAGATCGGTGTAGACTGGCCCATCGAACCAGGTATGGAGCTGATCATCTCTGACAAGGACAAGAAGTGGAGCGGTTTAAAGGATACTTTTAAGTTCTAAGACGGTTCTGTTAGGAAAAAAGTATAAGGAAATGAATTTATGAATTATGCGTTGTCTCTTTTAAAAGAGATCATTAAAAAAAGAAAGCTGATATGGGATCTGGGAAAAGCGGATTTCAGAAAGCGTTTTGTAGGCTCCTATTTCGGTATTGTGTGGATGTTTATCCAGCCCATCGTTACCATTGTGATCTATGCGGTCATCTTTGGTATCGGTTTTAAGTCCCCGCCGCCTGTTCCGGGAGTCAGCTATGTGATCTGGCTGGTTCCGGGTATTATCCCCTGGTTTTTCTTCGGAGAGGCATTAAACGGGATTACGGGCTGCCTGCAGGAATACAGTTATCTGGTGAAAAAGGTAGTCTTTAAAGTAGAGATACTGCCTATGATCAAGCTGATCTCCTGTCTGCTGGTACATGGATTTTTCGTCCTCGTTATGATGATCATGTATCTGATAGCAGGAAGAATGCCTATGATCTCCTGGATCCAGGTGATCTACTACAGCTTTGCGGCATCTATGCTGGCACTGGGACTTGGATATTTTACTTCCTCTGTAAATGTATTTTTCAAGGATATGTCCCAGATCGTAGGGATCTGCCTTCAGTTTGGTATCTGGATGGCGCCGATCATGTACCATGAGTCTATGTTTACCAACCGTTTACCATGGATTGAACCATTATTTAAGATCAATCCATTTTATTATATTGTAACCGGTTATAAGGACAGTATGATCACAGGCAACTGGTTCTGGGAAAGACCGAAACTGACGATTTATTACTGGGTCTTCACTCTTCTGGTATTTGGAGTAGGACTTAAGATGTTTAAGAAGCTGCGGCCTCATTTCTCCGATGTGCTGTAAGCTGTAAACAGACAAAATGCCTGGGCAATAGAACAGGCAGATAAAGGAAGATGATTTACCCTCAGTGCAAAAAGAGATCATATTCATTTTGTACCGGGGGTATTTTAATGAGGTGATAAGATGGTAAGCAGGATCGAAGTTGGTTGGCGTCAGGGGGAAAAAGAGGGAACGATCCCGGTAGATGTGGTATATTCCAAACGGAGGACCATTGGGCTGGAGGTACAGGCAGACGGGAAAGTGCTGATTCGGGTGCCTAAAGGGATCACCAAAAAGGTGCTTATGGATTTTGTCAATGAGCGCCAGGAATGGATCGTGGAAAAATGGTTCCTCATTGAAAAACACCGCCGCAAAAAGGCAGAAGCCCCAAAGCCTGACTATGAAGGACATCCGGAGGTAGAAGCCTTTTACCGCCGCGCCGCCAGAAAAAAGATCACAGAGCGGACGGCCTGGTATGCAAAGATCATGGGCGTCACCTACGGCCGTATCAGTATCCGCGCTGCCAAAACACGCTGGGGCAGCTGCAGCGGGGAAGGAAACCTGAATTTCCACTGGAAACTGATCCTTATGCCGCCGGAAATACTGGACTATGTAGTAGTCCACGAACTGGCCCACAGAAAACAGATGAACCATTCGCCCCTTTTCTGGGCAGAAGTAGAAAAAGTGCTGCCGGATTATAAGAAAAGACGGGCGTGGTTGAAAGAAAACGGGAGAGACTATTGAGGCGTGGTCTGTATTAGATCCGCCAATGTGATCCCGTCGAAAAATTCATTGATCATATTGTCCAGTTTCTGCCATACCGGGTGGGAGGGGCAGATCTCTTTTCTGGGGCAGTCGTGTTCGCCGTCTTCGGTGCAGGCTACGGGAGCCAGGGAACCTTCGGTGAGGCGGAGGATCTCTCCCAGTGTATACTCTTCCGGTGCTTTTGTCAGGCGGTAGCCGCCGCCGCGGCCTCTAAGTCCTGAAAGAAGCTTATCCTGTACCAGTACTTTTAATATACTTTCCAGATATTTTTCAGAAATGTCCTGCCGTTCGGCGATCACGTTCAGAGGAACATAGCCGTCTCCCTGATGCTGGGCCAGTTCTACCATGACCCGCAGTGCGTAACGGCCTTTTGTTGAAACGATCATTATCGAAGTCTCCTTTATCCAAAATTATTCAAAATAGATATTTATAGTAATTCTTTAAACACATATCTTTCTATCTCTTTGAAGATTACCATATAGTATACACCAGAAAGCACAGACTTAGCAAGCTGATATGAAAAATAATCCTGAATTATTCATCCCTATTGGGACTATGCGGCTGAAAGCCGCGTAACTACTGTGTTTTTTCGCAATTATTGCTTTCACCTGATGGATGAACAAAAAAGAGCTCGACTTTCTGGTAAAA
>CAVIPV010000115.1:0-9425 GCA_963644495.1 Prevotella sp.
GCATAAAGCAAACTGTGAGAAATAATTTTTTATAGTACAAGATCAAAAGAAACTTAGAAGGCCTGAAGCAGTCCAAAATCCATGGAAACTGTTTCAGGCCTTTTTTGTATTTACAAGGCTGTGTTTTCTTTACGGTCTGATAAATTTGTGTTAAAATGACTCCAAAGGCAAATTTTGGGGGAATTGATTTGAAGATTTCTGTAAAAAAGCAGCCAGCCATCCTTTCTTTTGTAGGAGGCGGAGGAAAAACTTCTTATGTCCGTCGTCTTGCCTGGGAAGGAAGAGAAAGAGGCTTAAAAGTGCTGGTGATGACTACGACCCATATGGCACAGCCAGAGCATTTTGCAGTTTTAGAACCGGATCTGGAAATGGTAAAAGACATGCTGGATAAGGAATCCATCGCAGTTGCCGGACGTCCTGTAAAGGATGGAAAGATTGCTTTCTGGGATGAGGATTTTTACAAAAAGGCTTCGGCGCTGGCAGATATTGTACTTATAGAAGCTGACGGTTCCAAGCGTCTTCCAGTAAAAGTCCCAGGGCCCAATGAGCCAGTGATACCAGAAGATTCAAACGCCATTATCTGTATTTATGGTCTTGGTGCCATTGGAAAACAGGCAGATGCCTGCTGTTTTCGCCTAAGCCAGGCAGAAGCTCTTTTAAATCTAAAAGAAGAAGAAAAAAATGGTAGCTGGATCATGACAGAGGAAAAAATGGCCTATCTTATGAAAGAAGGTTATCTGAAGCCTTTACGAAAAGCATTTCCAGACTGTCCGGTGATCATGGCGCTAAACCAGGCAGATACCAAAGAAGCAGAAGAAACGGGAAAAAATATTATAAAGATAGCAGGGGAAAAACAGGGGATACTTACAGGAAAACTGTATGAAGCACCTTCTTTTGACTTATTCTAATACAGGCAATAAAAATTTGGAAAATTACGAAGGTACATCAAAGGATAAAGGGGGATTATGAATGAAAGTATCGTTTATCTATATGGCTTCCGGGTTTGGAAAGCGGTATGGGACCAATAAGCTGATCACAGAATTTCAGGGTGAACCGCTGTATCTTCACGGACTGTTAAGCTTGCAGAAAGCGGCGAAGCTTTTGGCAGAGGACAAGATCCAGTGTGAGCTTTTTCTGATCAGTCAGTATGAGCGGGTGCTGTCTGGTTCCTTTGACCGGGTCCCGGAGGCAGAGCGTATTTTTAATGAAGACAGTGATCAGGGGATCACCGCATCTTTAAAACTGGGAACAGAGGTTTCAAGAAAGGATACAGATGCATTCCTTTATTTTGTAGCGGATCAGCCCTGCATGAGGGGAGAGACCATAGCAGAGTTTGTCCGGGGCTTTTTAAAAAGCGGCAAAGGCATCGGCTGCGTATGTGCAAAGGGACACAGAGGCAGTCCGAATATATTTTCCAGACAGTATAAAAAAGAACTCCTTGCCTTAGAAGGAGATCAGGGCGGACGCCAGATCATGGAAAAACATCCGGAAGATATGTGGATGATGGAAGTGGATGAGAGAGAATTAAGGGATATCGATCAGCCCGCAGATCTTAGGCAGCTGCGCCTGGAACTGGAAAATCAGTAAACGAAAGAAGTGTTTCTGGAAAATTTCCGAAAATACACATACACACAAGGGGAGAAAAATGGGACAGAAAGAAGACACAGAAGAAAAAAAGGAAAAAAATAATTTTGCCAAAGGAAGTATTGTGGTAAATATCTTAAAGCTGGCAGTGCCTATGACACTGGCCCAGCTGATCAATGTGCTTTACAACATTGTAGACCGTCTTTACATTGGCCAGTTAAAGGATGAAGCTACATTGTCTTTAACAGGACTGGGGCTTTGTCTGCCGATCATATCTATAGTCATTGCATTTGCCAATCTGTTTGGTATGGGTGGTGCGCCTTTATGCTCCATTGAAAGAGGAAGGGGCAACAATGAAGAAGCTGAGGCGATCATGGGAAATTCCTTTGCCATGATGGTCATTGTAGGACTGATCCTTACAGTAGTGGGACTTATCTTTAAGCGGCCTATGCTGTATTTATTTGGTGCCAGCGATGCTACCATTGGATATGCAGATGCTTATATCACGATTTACCTTATCGGAAACCTCTTTGTTATGACCGGTCTTGGCATGAACAGTTTTATTAATTCCCAGGGCTTTGGTACGATCGGTATGATGACTGTTCTGTTAGGAGCAGTCACCAATATCCTTTTAGACCCGGTATTCATCTTTTGCTTCCATATGGGCGTACAGGGAGCAGCACTGGCTACGATCCTTTCTCAGTTGATCTCCGCTATATGGATCCTGAAATTTCTTACAGGCCCAAAGGCTATTTTAAAGCTGAAAAGAGATGCCATGAAATTAAAACGCAGCAGAGTTCTTCGGATCATCGGTCTTGGAATGAGCGGTTTTACCATGTCCATCACCAACAGCTCTGTCCAGGTCATGTACAATGCCATGCTCCAGAAAGCCGGCGGTGATCTGTATGTGGGCATTATGACTGTCATCAATACAGTACGGGAAGTAATCTCCATGCCGGTCCAGGGCATTACCCACAGTTCCCAGCCAGTTATGGGATATAACTACGGTGCAAAAGAATATGGACGGGTGAAAAAGGCTATTGTGTTTGTATCTGCCATTTCTGTTCTGTATACATTGGGCATGTGGTCCATTGTCCATGCATTCCCTGATTTCTTCATCCGTATTTTCAACAAGACCGGTGATCTGGTGGAAGCAGGAATACCGGCCATGCGTATTTATTTCTTCGGTTTTTTCATGATGGCCTTCCAGTTTGCAGGCCAGTCCATTTTTGTAGGCCTTGGAAAAGCAAAAAATGCGGTATTTTTCTCTATCTTCCGCAAAGTGATCATTGTAATACCTTTGATCATCATCCTTCCTACTATTTTCCATCTGGGAACAGATGGCATCCTTATGGCTGAGCCGGTATCTAACTTTATCGGCGGAGCTGCATGCTTTATCACCATGCTCTGTACCGTATGGCCGGAACTTAGCCGGGGAGAAAGGGAAAAGGATCAATGAAGATAAAATTACAAAAGGTTACAACAGGCGCTGTTCTCATTGCAGCAGCGTCTGCTTTTTTGTTCTGCACCGGCTTTACAAAAGCATCTGACTATGGAAATAATGAAAATGGATATTTGAAGTCTGCTACCTATTATTCCGATGACTGGGTCATTAATTTCTGGAACAGTGAAAGCAGCCATATGGATGAGGAATTAGCGCAGATCGCAGAAGATGGTTTTAACAGCATCATCCTGGTGGTCCCATGGCGGGAATTTCAGCCGTCTATGAGTCCGCAGCGCTATAATGACTATGCCTGGGATAAGTTTGACCGGGTCATGGAAGCAGCGGGAAGGCAGAATCTGAAAGTTATGCTCCGTGTAGGTTATACCTGGGATTATTACAGCAGTGACAATGTGCTGGAACGCTATGAAAAGCTGTTATATGATGAAGAGACCAAGCAGGCCTGGATGCAGTATGCAAAGCGCCTGTATGAAAGAGCAGCAGCTCATGAAAACTTCTGCGGCGGCTTTATCACCTGGGAAGATTTCTGGAATTTTGCAGAAAACAGTGTTCACTATGGAAGCGGACTTACAGGAAAGAAAATGGCTGCAAAATGCGGTTATACACAGTATGTAAAAGAACATTATACATTAGAAGAACTGGAAGATATGTACCAGGATACCTTTGAGTCTTATGAAGATGTGTATCTGCCGGACAGCTTAAGTTCCTATGGAAGAAAGGCTTTTTACCAGTTTTATGATGACTTTTTAAACAGGATACTGGCAGAAACACAGATTGTATTTCCAGATCTTTCCATGGAAGTACGTCTGGATATAGATCCGGTAAAAAGACCAGATGATACATTGGAAGGTGCGTTTCATGATATTACATTCCCCTGCGGTTCCTCCGGCTTTTCTTGTGCCATGTACAGCGTGTGCATGGGCTTTGAAAGCAATGGACAGGAAGTAAGCGCGGCCCAGGCGATAACCAATGCAGGACGGACCTTAGACCGCATGTCTGCTGCCAGCGGAGGAAAGAAGCTGTATCTGGATCAGTTCTTATTTACAGATAATACACCTGGTTTTGAACAGAATGCAAAGCTGGCAGAATCTGAGAAAAATGTCTATCTGGACGGTATAGCCGATGTTTTTAAGGCAAAGACCATGGGGTATGGCATCTGGACCTACAGGGATTATGGGGATAATAAGCTTTATAATCCTCAGTTTGCATTAGATAAACAGGGATGGATTTTCTCCGGCGGAAGCTATATTGAAAACAGAAACGGAAATAAAATGGCAGCAGTTCCTTCTTCTGGTAAAATTTCCCAGAGCATTTCAAAACGATCAGCTGGCGGAAAAGGAAAAAAGGCTTATGTAAGATTTTTCTTGGAAGGAGACGGAAACTGCCGTGTAACAGTCCAGGGCGGAGGAAAGAGCCAGACTGTATCAGCAGGAAGTCCACGGACTGTGGAACTGATATTTGCAGATACTGCCATCAGTGATTTAAGCTTTACTGTCCAGGGAAGTGGAAAAGCCTACATAGATGATGTAAAAGTCTACACCTGGATCACAGAAGGAAATATGTACCATATGGATGGCAGTGAAAGCTCCTGTGCCCAGGCTCTTCGGGCCATGAACCAGAAAGTGCAGTAAAATTATAGTAGATATAGCAAAAAATACAGAAAAATGCAGGGAAAACACCATCGAATAAAATCTGAGTTTTGAAACATAATAGTCTGGTAACTACCTGACAGGTTCCTGATATCCGGGAACAGATCGGGATCAATAAAAGATCATGAAATTCAGGAGGAATCAGACATGACAAAACTGGAATGCAGCGCAAACAATTGTGTACACTACTCAGAAGGCTATTGCTGTAAAAGTTCTATTAATGTAGACGGTGCAGGCGCCAAATGCGCAGACGATACCTGCTGCGCAAGCTTCTCTGAAAATACCGGCGGTGTGTTCAAGAATCTTTTCAAAACACCGGAGTCCAAGCTGGATGTAGTCTGTGATGCAGATAACTGCAGCTATAATGAAGATCATTGCTGCTGTGCAGGAAAGATCGACATCCGGGGCGAAGGCGCCTGTGACTGCGGGGAGACCTGCTGCGGTACTTTTACTCAGAAGTAAGATGCCGTCTAAAGGACGGCAAGATCAGTAGAAAAAATAAATCAAAAAACTATTGACAAAGAAAACTAAATAGAGTATAGTAATGAAAGTTGTGAGAACGACTGACAGGAAAGCAGGTATATCCGCCTCACCCTGGCACGAGCAAGTGACCCGGGTTCATATTTCAGACACTGTAAAAGATATAAAACTGAATGCTATAGTTTTATGCAATTTATATATGCAGTGAAAGATTATGTATTTTATGCGGATGGCACTGGCTATCCGCTTTATTTTTGCTCTTCATTCAAAAACATGACTATGGAGGTGTACGACTATTAGCGAATTAATGATTAACGAACAGATCAGAGACAGAGAAGTAAGACTGATCGGTGAAAATGGTGAACAGTTAGGAATCATGTCTGCAAGAGATGCTTTCAAGCTGGCACAGGAAGCAGAATTAGATCTGGTAAAGATCGCACCAACTGCTAAGCCGCCGGTATGCAAGATCATCGATTACGGAAAATACCGTTACGAACTTGCCCGCAAGGAAAAAGAAGCCCGCAAGAAACAGAAGGTAATTGATGTAAAAGAAGTTCGTTTGTCCCCGAATATTGATACCAACGACCTGAATACCAAAGTAGGAGCTGCAAGAAAGTTCCTGGAAAAGGGAGACAAAGTAAAAGTAACTCTTCGTTTCCGCGGTCGTGAAATGGCACATATGTCCAAGTCAAAATACATTCTGGACGATTTCGCTGAGAGTCTGGCTGATATCGCAGTAGTAGATAAGCCCTCAAAAGTGGAAGGAAGAAGCATGGTTATGTTTTTAACTGTAAAACGTTAAAATAGAAAGTTTTAAGGAGGAAATTTACAATGCCAAAGTTAAAAACCAGCAGAGCTGCAGCAAAGCGCTTTAAAAAGACAGGAACCGGTAAGTTAGTCCGCAATAAAGCTTACAAGTCTCACATCTTAACTAAGAAGTCTACCAAGAGAAAGAGAAATCTTAGAAAAGATATCGTTGCTGATGCTACTAACGTAAAAGCAATGAAGAAGATTTTACCATATCTGTAAGTTTTAAATTGTAGAAGGAGGAATTACCGATGGCAAGAATTAAAGGCGGTTTAAACGCAAAGAAGAAGCACAATAGAATCCTGAAGATGGCTAAGGGCTACAGAGGCGCTCGTTCTAAGCAGTACAGAGTTGCTAAGCAGTCCGTTATGCGCGCACTGACCAGCTCCTATGCAGGCAGAAAAGAGAGAAAGAGACAGTTCAGACAGCTGTGGATCGCTCGTATCAACGCAGCAGCTCGTATCAATGGTCTGTCCTACAGCAAGTTCATGTACGGCTTAAAGCTGGCTGAGGTTGATTTAAACCGTAAGGTTCTGTCCGATATGGCTATCAACGATGCAGAAGGTTTTGCTAAGTTAGCAGAACTGGCAAAGAGCAAACTTGCTTAATCTGTTCAGAAGATAAAGATATTTATAAAGCACTGGAAGATAACGATAAAAGTTGTCTGCCGGTGCTTTTTTTGCGTTGTCAGCGACAGGCTCTGCAGACGCCAGCGACATTTTTGTGCAGACAGACCAGTAAACGCCTGCAAATAACCTGGATTTCGGCACAAATATGACGAAAACAGACAAAAAGCGGCCATACTGACAAAAATGTAACAAAATGCACATACATGAGAAAAAAACGTGCTACAGTATATACATAATAAACGCGCGTTCACAACAGGTGACTATATGAATATAACAAGTGAGGAGATTGCGAAACTGGCAAATGTCTCCAGAAGTACAGTTTCCAGGGTGATCAACCATTATCCCAATGTTCCGGAAGAGACCCGGGCCAGAGTGATGGATGTGATCGAAAAGTACGGATACCAGCCTAACACCTTTGCACAGGTCTTGGCCGGGAAGGCGAACCGGGAGATTGTATTATGTATTTCCAACTGTGATGCAGCGAAGACAAGATGGAGAGGCGCCATGTCCTCCTACTTCCTCAGGATGATCGGCGAACTGATCACACAGGCGAAGGAATATGATTATACGATCTCAGCATTTGTGGTATCAGAGATAGAAGAACTGACCAAGGTGGAAAATATGTTTCGCAGCCGTTCCATCAGCGGCGGGATCTTCGTAGGGTTTGAATATGAGATGGAGGCGGTAAACCGGCTGATCAAAGAAGGCTTCAACATGGTGGTGATAGACCCGGATGTGAATATGCTCCAGGCGGAAAATGTAAGTGCCATCTGCAGCCAGAACGTAGATGCCGGATATATAGCAACGAAATATCTCTTAGACAAAGGTCATACCTGTATTGCTCATCTTTGCGGTGATGACCGTTTATCCAGCAGAAACAGGATTATCGGCTACAAAAAAGCCATGATGGAAGCAGGCTTTAAGGAAGAAGACCTGATCATAGAACCGGGAGATTTTAACAGCCAGAAAGCATACGCGGCAGCGGAAAAGATCTTAGATACAACCAATGCAACTGCCATTTATGCATCCAACGATGTGATGGCTATATCAGCTATCCGGGCGGCAGAGGCCAGAGGCTTACGGGTACCGGAAGATATCAGCGTGATGGGCTGCGACTACAGCGCCACCTACGCAGAAGTGGGATACAATTTAACTTCCATCGAGATATCACTCCACGATATTGCAAGAGCAGCTCTCAGGTCTGTAGTAGGGATCGCAGCAAAGCGGAACTTAAAATGTCCTGCAAAGCTCATCCGGGGAATAACAGCATAAGAAAATACCAGAACGCTATTTTTTTTAAAACAGCATAAACACGCGTTCATGTTTAAAAAAACTAGAAAAGTGAGGCGGATATATGGCACAGATTCTTTTTAATGAAGCGACAAAAGAGTTCCATCTTCAGAATGACCGGATCAGTTATATCTTCTGTATCCTGGAAAATGGACAGTTAGGACATCTGTATTTTGGAAAGCGTTTAACACACAGAGATTCTTTCCAGCATTTCATCCAGATGCGTACACAAAGCTGCACCGCTTATGTGTATGAGAATGATTTCCTCTTTACCTTAGACACCATGCGTCAGGAATATCCTTCCTACGGTACCACAGATTTCAGAGAGCCGGCATATCAGATCAAACAGGAAAATGGAAGCCGGATCACAGACTTTGTTTATAAGAGCCATGAGATCTACAAAGGAAAGAAAAAACTGAATGGTCTTCCAGCTACTTACACAGAGGCAGAAGATGATGCAGTGACAGTAGAGATCCTTTTAGAGGACGAGCTCCTTTCCGCACAGATGATCTTATCTTATACCATTTATGAAAATTACGATGCCATTTGTAGAAATGTACGCTTCGTAAACAACGGAGAGCAGAACCTGGATCTGTTAAGAGCCATGTCAGTAGATCTTTATGACAGCAATTTTGAAATGGTCCAGTTAGACGGTGCATGGGCAAGAGAGCGTCATAAAAAGGTTAGAAAGCTGACCACCGGCACACAGTCTATTTCCAGTGCAAGAGGCGCCAGCAGTACGGACCACAACCCATTTATCGCACTGAAGCGTCCAGATGCAACAGAGGAACAGGGCGATGTATATGGCTTCTGCCTGATCTACAGCGGAAACTTCTTAGCACAGGTAGAAGTAAACAGATATGAAACAGCAAGAGTTTTATTAGGTATCAATCCTTTTGAATTTACCTGGCATTTACAGCCAAAGGAAGAGTTCCAGACACCGGAAGCTGTTATGGTATTCAGCAGCGAAGGCTTAAATGGAATGAGCCAGAACTTCCACCACTTGTTTAACCAGAGACTGGTAAGAGGAAGCTGGAGAGAAAAAGAGCGTCCAGTCCTTTTAAATAACTGGGAAGCTACTTACTTTAAGTTTAATGAAGAAATGATCTTAAAGATCGATGAAAAAGCAAAGAATCTGGGAGTTGAGCTTTTTGTACTGGATGATGGCTGGTTTGGCAAGAGAGATGACTCAGCAAGTTCTCTTGGCGACTGGTACAGTGATCTGGCGAAGCTTCCGGAAGGTGTGGAAGGCTTATCCAAGAAGATCGAAGATATGGGCTTAAAATTTGGTCTCTGGTTTGAGCCGGAGATGGTAAACAAAGTAAGCCGTCTTTATGAGGAGCATCCTGAATGGGCGATCCATACACCAGGAAGAAGGATGTCTCACGGAAGAAACCAGTACGTACTGGATTTTTCCAATCCGGAAGTGGTAGATCACATTTACCAGATGATGGAAAAGGTATTAAAGAATAGTTTCCCAATACGCCGGACCGCTATAGTCCGGCGTATTGGGAAACTATTAAT
>CAVIPV010000116.1:0-9196 GCA_963644495.1 Prevotella sp.
AGTAACCACTTGAAACAAAGGCCTTGTCCACCTCTCGGTGAACGTTTATTATAATACGGAATAAATGTGTCTAAAAAATGTACATAATATAAAAAAATAATAAAGAATATAAATAAGTGAAAAAAACCTTTGAAAACTTTTCAAGATTGTATATAATAGAAGCAACTTCAGTCTGCTCTGAGGCGTAATTGTTATGCTTAAGGTGCAGGCCCTTTTTTGAGTTGCTAAAGAAACTATTATAAGAAACAGTTATAAGAAACTTTTCGTGACCCCACAATTTAGGAGGAAATAACTATATGTTTTCAATGATGTCCAATGACATTGGAATTGACTTAGGAACCGCCAGTATCCTTGTATATATCAAGGGAAAAGGCGTTGTATTAAAAGAACCGTCCGTAGTTGCCATTGACCGTGACACCAACAAGATCATGGCCATTGGTGAAGAAGCACGTCTGATGATCGGACGTACTCCCGGTAATATCGTAGCAGTTCGTCCTCTTCGTCAGGGCGTTATCTCCGATTACACTATTACTGAGAAAATGATGAAATATTTCATCAATAAGGCAGTAGGCAAGAGAACACTGCGCAAGCCACGTATCAGCGTATGTATCCCAAGCGGTGCTACTGAAGTAGAAAAGAAGGCAGTAGAAGACGCAACCTATCAGGCTGGTGCCCGTGAAGTTGCCATTATCGAAGAGCCTGTAGCAGCAGCCATCGGCGCAGGCATCGATATCGGAAAAGCATGCGGAAACATGATCGTAGATATCGGCGGCGGTACTGCAGATATCGCAGTTATCTCCTTAGGCGGACCTGTAGTCAGCACCTCTATTAAGATCGCAGGTGACGACTTCGACGAAGCCTTAGTCCGTTATATGAGAAAGAAACACAACCTTCTCATTGGTGAACGTACCGCAGAGGAGATCAAGATCAACATCGGCGCTGCATACCGCAGACCAGAAGTACAGACTATGGAAGTAAGAGGACGTAACCTGGTAACCGGTCTTCCTAAGACTATCGTAGTTACTTCTGATGAAACTCTGGAAGCATTAAGAGAACCGGCTCTCCAGATCGTAGATGCTGTACACAATGTCCTGGAGAGAACTCCACCAGAACTGGCAGCCGACATTTTCGACCGTGGTATCGTAATGACCGGCGGCGGTTCCCTTCTTAGCGGACTGGATGCCCTGATCGAAGAAAAGACAGGCATTACCACCGTCATCGCAGAAGATCCGCTGACAGCCGTAGCTATTGGTACCGGCAAATTCATTGAATTTGCACACGGTATGACCTCCGCACTGGAAGCATCCATGGGAATCGGCGGCGGAAGAAACGATAAAGAGAATTATTGATTTTTAACCGGCCGGGCTGCCGCAGCAATGCGGCGGCCCTTTTTCAACTGTAAAATCAGCGTATAATGCAGCAGCTGTTCCTATACACACATGCAGAGGAAAGAAAAATGGCAACTATCACAGGCTTTATTGAAAAAATAAAATTCAGAAACGAAGAAAATGGCTATACCGTTATGTCCGTTACAGACCAGAGTGACGGCGATGAAGTCATCATGGTAGGCACACTTTCCTATGCAGCCGAAGGTGACATGATCCAGGCGTCCGGACGCATGATCGAGCACCCGGTATACGGCGAACAGCTGCAGATCGAAAGCTACGAAATGAAAACACCCCAGGATGCAGAATCCATGGAGCGCTATTTAGGTTCCGGCGCTATTAAAGGCATCGGCGTGGCGCTGGCAGCCCGGATCGTCCGCCATTTCAAAGCTGACACCTTCCGTGTCATGGAAGAAGAACCGGAGCGCCTTTCCGAAGTAAAAGGCATCAGTGAAAAAATGGCAATGGCCATTGCCGAGCAGGTAGAAGAGAAAAAAGGCATGCGGGAGGCCATGATGTTTCTGCAAAATTACGGCATCACTTTAAATCTTGCAGCCAAGATCTATCAGGAATACGGCCCCAAACTGTACAGCATTATCAAAGAAAATCCCTATAAGCTGGCAGATGACATTCCCGGCGTCGGCTTTAAAATGGCAGACGAGATCGCTGAAAAAGTAGGAATTTTCACAGACTCCGACTATCGCATCAAAGCCGGGCTCCTTTATATCCTTCTTCAGGCATCAGCCAACGGCCACACTTATCTTCCACAGAAAGAACTGTTTTCCCAGGCGGCAGATCTGTTAAAAGTAGAGCCGTCCGCCATGGAAAAACATCTGATGGACATGCAGATCGACCGTAAAGTAGTGGTAAAAACAGTGTCGGACAGTGAAGTGCCGGAATATCTGGTCTATTCTTCCCATTATTATTACCTGGAACTGAACACTGCCCGCATGCTTCATGACTTAAACATCCGGGGCGATATCCCGGAGACAGAGATCCGGGCTAATTTGGCAAAAGTCCAGAAACGGGCCCAGATCCACCTGGACGAATTACAGGAAAAAGCAGTTTTTGAGGCAGTAAACAGCGGCCTTTTAGTGATCACCGGCGGCCCCGGTACAGGAAAAACCACCACCATCAACGCTATTATCCAGTATTTTGAAAACGAAGGAATGGAGATCCTTCTGGCAGCTCCAACCGGCCGTGCAGCCAAGCGCATGACGGAGACTACCGGCTATGAGGCGAGAACCATTCACCGTATGCTGGAACTGGTGCCGTCCGGGATCCCCGATTCCGGCTCCATGGCAGGAAACAGTGCTTCTTCCGGCAAAAACGGTTCTTTCAGCTCCGGCGGCATGCATTTTGACCGGAACGAAGAAAATCCACTGGATGCAGACGTGATCATTATTGATGAAATGTCCATGGTTGATATCAGTTTAATGCATTCACTGCTGCGTGCAGTAAACGTAGGAACCCGCCTTATATTAGTAGGTGACGTAGACCAGCTTCCAAGCGTAGGTCCTGGAAATGTGCTTCGCGACATCATTGAGTCCGGCTGCTTCAATGTAGTAAAACTGACCCACATTTTCCGCCAGGCGGCCCAAAGCGATATCATTGTAAATGCCCACAAGATCAATGAAGGTGAGCGGGTAGACCTGGCAAAACGCAGTAAAGATTTTCTCTTTATCCGCAGGGAAAATCCTGACGCGGTGATCAGTGCAGCCATTACCCTGATCCAGCAGAAACTTCCCGGTTATGTCCACGCCCAGCCCGGCGATATCCAGGTAATGACGCCTATGCGAAAAGGTGCTCTTGGAGTAGAACGTTTAAATCAGATCCTGCAAAATTACTTAAATCCCCCGGATCCGTCCAAAAAAGAGAAAGAATCCGGCGGTATCATTTACCGCACTGGCGATAAAGTAATGCAGATCAAAAACAACTACCAGATGGAATGGGAGATCCGCAGCAAATACGGCATTCCTACGGACAAAGGTGCGGGTGTGTTCAATGGCGATATGGGCATTATCCGGGAGATCAACGAATACGCGGAAAATCTTACTGTAGAATTTGATGAAGGAAAAATGGTAGAATACAGCTTTAAACAGTTAGAAGAACTGGAGCTTGCCTATGCCATTACCATTCACAAATCCCAGGGAAGCGAATATCCGGCGGTCATCATCCCTATGTATTCCGGTCCCCGCATGCTGATGACCCGGAACCTGATCTATACAGCCGTTACAAGGGCCCGTTCCTGTGTCTGCCTGGTCGGCCGGCCAGATGCATTTTATACCATGGCGGACAATTCCATGGAACAAAAACGTTACTGCGGTCTGAAAGCCCGCATAGAAGAAATTTACGCATAATAATAATTGCATTTCATTAGACGATTCTATAAAACATTCTGCAAAATAATCTAATAAATCTGACTCTGTCTATAAGGAGAACCTATGAACTATATCACAAATATAATATTGGACCTGTTGTTTCCACGCTGCTGCCCCATCTGCGGTCAGATCGTCACACCGTCTAAAGCCCTGATCTGTCCGGCATGTATAAGGAAACTGTCCTGGGTCCGGGGCCCGGTATGCAAATGCTGCGGAAAAGAGATCATAAGCGGGACAATGGAATACTGCCCAGACTGCGCAGCTCATCCAAGATCATTTTCACATGGAATGGCACTGCTCAATTATAATGAAATTTCAGCACCATCCCTGGCAATGATCAAATACCATAACCGCCGTGAATACCTGGATTTCTATGCAGAGGCAGCATACCGGAGATATGCCGGGATGATTGCCCGTCTGTCTCCAGGCCTTATCATTCCAGTGCCGGTCCACAAAAGCCGTCTGAAAAAAAGGGGTTTTAACCAGACAGAGGAATTTGGAAAACGCCTGTCCCATTATCTGAAGATCCCTATGGCGTCCAGTTTTTTGATCCGCTCTAAAAAGACAGCGCCCCAGAAAGATTTAGGCCCCGCACTGCGCCTTAAAAACCTGGAACAGGCATTTTACTGCAAAAAACTGCCGGTCAGTGTGAAAAAAGTTCTCCTTATTGATGATATCTATACAACAGGAAGTACCGCAGAGGCCTGTGCCAGAGCCTTGAAAAAGGCCGGCGCAGAACATGTTTACCTTCTTGTGATCGCCATTGGCTCCGGCCGGTGACAAAAATTTTGTATAAACTTGTATAAACTGAGAAAAAACCTGAAAAAGACCCTTTATATCTCTTGACGCCAGGAATATTTTTATGTTATAGTATACGGGCGAATGGAAGATAGGTCTTTTTTTTATGCTTAAAATTAAGACCGAGAAGCAAATTGAATTACGATAATTTAATGGAGGTGGAAGTCGTGCGCACAAAAATCACACTGGCATGTACAGAATGCAAGCAGCGTAACTACAACATGACTAAGGATAAGAAAACTCATCCTGACCGCATGGAGACCAAGAAGTACTGCAGATTCTGCAAGAGACATACGTTACACAAGGAAACAAAGTAATCCTGATCAGTAAAGGACGTGAAGTTATGGAAGAAAATACAGTGAATGCTGTAGAAACCACGGAAAAAGCGGCCAAGGCTGACCAGAAGACGGCTAAGAAGGAGAAAAAGCCAAGCTTTTTCAAAGGCCTGAAGACAGAGTACAAGAAGATCGTCTTTGCTGATAAGGAAACTGTTGCTAAACAGACAGTTGCAGTTGTGATCATGTCCATTTTCATCGGTGCTCTGATCGGTGTACTGGATATGATTATGAAATTCGGTTTAAGCTTTATTCTTTAATTCAAAGGCGAGGGTGATTGTATGTCAGAAGCACATTGGTATGTAGTCCATACCTACTCAGGTTATGAAAACAAAGTCAAGGTCGACATTGAAAAGACAATTGAAAACAGAAACCTTCAGGACCAGATCCTTGAGGTATCCGTGCCTATGCTTCCTGTTGTAGAACTGAAGAACGGCGTGGAGAAAAAAGCCGACAAGAAAATGTTTCCGGGTTATGTGCTGATCAACATGGTCATGAACGATGACACATGGTACGTAGTACGCAACACCCGAGGCGTTACAGGCTTTGTTGGTCCGGGCTCCAAACCAGTTCCTCTGACTGAAGAAGAAATGGCAAGCCTTGGATTTATGAAGGAAGACGTCTTAGTCGACTTTACATTGGGAGATATGGTAACAGTTATCTCCGGTGCATGGAAAGATACAGTTGGTGCTATCAAGGCGATCAACGAAAGTAAGCAGACCATCACTATCAATGTAGAAATGTTCGGTCGTGAAACACCGGTCGAACTGGGATTTGCAGAAGTAAAGAAAATGTAAAATGGATCAGCTTTTGCTAAACAGAAGCTGGTGGGAGGGACATTCCCGACAATACCACATGATTTTAGGAGGTGCCTAAGATGGCAAAGAAAGTAACAGGATATATCAAATTACAGATTCCAGCAGGCAAGGCTACACCAGCACCACCAGTTGGACCAGCTCTTGGTCAGCACGGTGTAAACATCGTACAGTTTACCAAAGAGTTCAACGCTAGAACAGCAGACCAGGGAGACATGATCATCCCTGTAGTTATTACCGTATATGCGGACAGAAGCTTCAGCTTCATCACCAAGACCCCGCCAGCAGCAGTTCTGATCAAGAAGGCATGCGGCTTAAAGAGCGGTTCAGGTGTTCCTAACAAGACTAAGGTAGCTGTATTAAAGAAGGCTGACCTGCAGAAGATCGCAGAGACCAAGATGCCAGACTTAAACGCTGCAAGCCTTGAGGCTGCTATGAGCATGGTAGCTGGTACTGCAAGAAGTATGGGCGTTACCATCGAAGAGTAATTAATACCGTATATATGAACGTGGGAGGGAGATTCCCCCGTCAATACCACTAGGAGGTTATTTTATAATGAAAACAGGAAAAAGATATGCAGAGGCTATGAAGAACGTAGACCGTGCTGCACTTTACGACGTAGCAGATGCAATCTCTATCGTTAAGAAGAACGCTTCTGCAAAATTTGACGAGACTGTAGAACTTCATATCAGAACAGGATGTGACGGACGTCACGCTGATCAGCAGATCCGTGGAGCTGTTGTTCTTCCTCACGGAACAGGTAAGACTGTTCGTATCTTAGTATTCGCTAAGGGACCTAAGGCAGACGAAGCACAGGCAGCTGGCGCAGATTTCGTAGGCGCAGAAGAGCTGATCCCAAGAATCCAGAACGAAGGATGGCTGGATTTCGACGTTGTTGTTGCTACTCCTGACATGATGGGCGTTGTTGGTCGTCTGGGCCGTGTACTTGGACCGAAGGGCTTAATGCCAAACCCTAAGGCTGGTACCGTAACCATGGACGTAACCAAGGCTATCAAGGAGATCAAAGCTGGTAAGATCGAGTACAGACTTGACAAGACAAACATTATCCACGTGCCAGTAGGAAAAGCTTCCTTCACCGAGGAGCAGTTAGCGGACAACTTCCAGACGCTTATGGACGCTATCTTAAAGGCTAAGCCAAGCACCGTTAAGGGCGCATACTTCAAGAGCGTAGCTCTTACATCCACCATGGGCCCAGGCGTTAAGCTGAACGTAGCTAAGCTTACAAACTAATCAGGTGTCCTGAATAGAAAATGAGGCTGCAGAGAATTTTGGTTCTTTGCAGCCTTTTTGCAATTTAAAAAAATTAAAAAAACTCTTGAAATTTTCATTCCGATATGCTATTCTAATATGCGTGTTGAATGCCCTGAGACAGCAGGTACCGTAAGGTGTAAGCTTAAAACGCCTGCCGAGGAACATACAAAACTCAATTGAGATTTTGCGTACCTCTCTGTCATTGCGGCAGGGAGGTTTTTTAATAAAATCGTGTCCTTGCTATGACGGTTTTCAATACGAAATAATATAAGGAGGTAAACCATTCATGGCAAAAGTTGAATTAAAGCAGCCAGTAGTAGAAGAGATCAAGGCAATGCTGGACGGCGCTGCAGGTGCAGTTGTTGTTGACTACCGTGGCCTGACTGTAGAGCAGGATACAAAACTGCGTAAACAGTTAAGAGAAGCTGGAGTTTCTTACAAAGTATATAAGAACACTCTGATCAAGCGTGCAGCAGAAGGAACCGAGTTCGCAGCTCTGGATCCACATCTGGAAGGACCTACAGCATTAGCTGTATCTAAGGATGATGCTACAGCACCAGCTAGAATCCTGGCTGAATTCGCTAAGACCGCTCCTAAGCTGGAATTGAAGGCTTCTGTAGTTGAAGGAACCTACTATGATCAGGCTGGAACCCAGGTTATTGCAACCATTCCATCCAGAGAAGTTCTTCTTGGAAAGCTGCTTGGAAGCATCCAGTCCCCAATCACCAACCTGGCTCGCGTACTCAATCAGATCGCAGAGAAAAATGGTGGTGCAGCAGAGGCTTAATCTGCAAAATGAATTTGTGGCTCTTTTATCTGCATAGTCCAGAAAAAGCAGCCTGAAACACAGATCCTATCGAAAAATAATTTTAAACAGGAGGAAATTAAAATGGCAAAGTTAACAACCGCTGAGTTTATCGAAGCTATCAAGGAATTATCCGTATTAGAACTGAACGATTTAGTAAAGGCATGTGAGGAAGAGTTTGGCGTATCTGCAGCAGCAGGCGTTGTAGTTGCAGCAGCAGGTGCTGGCGCAGCAGCAGCTGAAGAGAAGACCGAATTCGACGTTGAGCTGACCGAAGTTGGACCAAACAAGGTTAAGGTTATCAAGGTTGTTCGTGAAGCTACCGGTTTAGGCCTGAAGGAAGCTAAGGACGTAGTTGATGGCGCACCAAAGGTATTAAAGCAGGGCGCATCCAAGGAAGAAGCAAACGATATCAAGGCAAAGTTAGAGGCAGAAGGAGCAAAGGTTACCCTGAAGTAATCAAAGCTTACTGTACGGACTTGTATTTAGATATAAGTGCTTTCAGAACCCGCATTACTGTGAAAACAGGCTGCGGGTTCTTTTTGCGTTGTCCTTTCCGATTGCTGTCAACGGCTCGATCTGCATTGGATTGTTTTTTACTCTGAAAGTGTTGCCAAGCGACCAGACAGACCGCGTGCTTGCACGAGGGGATGGCTGGGCATTTGGCAACCAAGCCTGTATGAGTAAGTAGGGCGATAGCCCGGATTACGAATTCAGGCGGCAGTTGTGAGAGTGCCGAAGGCACGAAACAACTGGCTTTCATTCATGGTGGTGCCGCCGTCAGGCGGCATGGAAGTTTTATTTGTAAGTACTTCCAAAAGTACAATAATACGGTTGAATATTCCGGAAAAATAGTATATAGTGATTGAGGCTCGTTGAGCTGACAAATAAAAAATACAAATGTAAGTGCTTACAACATACTATCGAAAAAAGACCCCGGGCCATGGAGCAAACGACTAATCATAAGGCAGCTCCTCTACCTGGGGTCTTTTTAGGGGAAGAGAGTATTTTATATACTACGGGAAAAAACATCCGGTGCGAAAGCGTTGCGGGTGTTTTTTCTGTATATCGCTGATTACAGTTACCGCCTCTTTTATATAGGAAGAAACAGGATCAATTCCAGCATGCTCCGTTGCAGGTGCAATTGTATAAGCATAAGTACAAAAATTGCTTAAATCCTCACTTTTGTAATAATTACGTAAGAAAAACCACAGGTAAAAGTTATGGCTTTTTTTC
Source organism: Prevotella sp. (assembly GCA_963644495.1). Taxonomy (GTDB): domain Bacteria; phylum Bacillota; class Clostridia; order Lachnospirales; family Lachnospiraceae; genus Enterocloster. Next base: position 9,028 of record CAVIPV010000116.1, read on the forward strand.
GAAAATTATAATATACTATGGATTGTGATAGAGAGGTTATTCCTCCAGGGTAAGTTATCAATATTCTCCATATAAAAGGAGAAAATGCAAAAAATGCAAAAAAACTATTGATAATTTTCCTTATCGGAAGTATAATCTACTCGTAATGCAATAAGGAATTTCAAAAAGT
>CAVIPV010000117.1:0-9079 GCA_963644495.1 Prevotella sp.
TTTTGGCGGGTCCCAAGGTCAAAACTCCTCCTGCAAGCAAGCTTGCGTCGGATTTTAGACCTTTTGACCCTGGTATCATGTAATAAAATTTTGGTAAAATAGCATTCCGCTATTGATCTATGTAACGGTTCAGGACATTATGTTCTGGACCGTTATAAATATTTAGGAATAAATTTTGGAAAAATAAGGAGAAAAACGTGGAAGGATTTGTTCATTCTATGGAAACTTTTGGACTGGTTGACGGTCCGGGTGTCCGTTTCGTTGTATTTCTTCAGGGTTGCCGCATGCGGTGCCGTTACTGCCATAACCCGGAGACATGGAAATTAGAGGGGGGTACTCCCTGGACTGCAGATAAATTATTTTCCCATGTGTACCGTTATAAGAGTTACTGGAATAAAAAAGGACAGCCAAACGGCGGTATTACCGTCAGCGGAGGAGAACCTCTTCTCCAGATCGACTTTGTTACGGAGTTTTTTAAGAAAGCCAAGGAAAAAGGCGTTCACACAGCTCTGGATACAGCAGGCAATCCTTTTACGCTGGAAGAGCCATTTATCAGTAAATTCGAAGAGCTGATGAAAGTAACGGATCTGGTGATCCTTGATTTTAAAGAGATCGACAACGAAAAGCATAAAAAATTAACGGGATGTCCAAATGAAAATATCGTACAGATGGCAAAATGGCTTTCAGACCACGGAAAAGATATGTGGCTGCGCCATGTACTTGTGCCGGAGCTGACCGATGATGAAGAAGGACTGATAAAGACCCGTGACCTGATCCGGGAATTAAAGACAGTAAATCGTGTAGAGGTACTTCCATACCATACACTGGGACTGTTTAAATGGCAGAAACTGGGAATCCCTTATACTTTGGATGGTGTGAGAACACCTACGGCAGAAGAAGTAAAGAAGGCAGAGGAGATCCTGGAAGTAAGTAAATACCAGTAAGTAAAAACATCATTATTTACTAAAATATTCCTCAGCAAGCACAGTCTGTATAAAGGCCCGTACCTGAGGCAGTTCAAAGTAATGGCTTTTATATAAAATATGAGAAGTTCGTATAAAGGGAGATCCGTCCTGAAAGAAAAGGGGCGTGATGCTCCCTTTATAATTTTTTAAACAGATCTCAGGCAAAATAGACCAGCCAATGCCATTTTCCACCATTTCCAGGCAGCTGGAGATGTCATCGATCCAAAGCTGAGTACGGCAGTTGGCGCAGTTATTTTCGCGTTTCCACTGTTCAATCCGTTCGTAAAATGGGTAGTCTGTATGACGGCCGATATAGGGGATCTGATTTAATGGCAGATCAGTCATTTCCTGATTACGCACCAGGCAGACAGGTTCCTTAGAAAGGATCACATCTCCATCCTGCCAGTTGAAATTTCCACGGACTAAAGCAATGGAAATTTCATTATCAGCCAGTGCACGGTATAACTGGGTACTTTGCATGGTGGTCACATAAATATCCACTTTGGGGTATTTTTTCATATATGTTTTTAAGATCTCAGGCAGTTTGTACCGGGCAATATTAACGGAAACGCCGATCTTTAAAGAACCACAGATCTCCCCCTGGAGCGAAAGGGCATAAGTCCGTATATGTTCCATGGACTGGGAGATCTTTTCAATTTCCGGGAAGATTCCTTCCGCTGCAGGAGTGGGAAGTATTCCCTTGCGGGAACGGATAAAAAGCTGGCATCCAAGGTCCTGCTCCATTTTCTGGATCCGTTTGGTAAGAGAAGACTGGGTGGTATAAAGTTTCTTTGCTGTCTTTGTAATATTCTGTGTATCGATCAGTGTCTTTAAAAGTTCAATATCCTGTTCATCCATCAATAGATCAGCCTCCTGTCATATATCAGCTCATAAATACAAAACATTCCAAAAAAGAATGGAATACAATGAAATTATACAATTTTACAGAATGGATAGCAAGCCCTATAATACAATTAAACAAAGAAAAACGTATAAGAAACCTAAGAAGGAGGACTTGTTTTATGTATATGAAGAAATATCCCTGTGTTTACATGAGAGGCGGTACCAGCAAAGCTGTATTTTTCCATGAAAAGGACCTGCCAGAAAATCAGAGCCTTTGGCCGGACATTTTTATGAAGGTCATGGGAACACCGGATGTAAAGCAGATCGACGGAATGGGCGGAACCGTATCATCTACCAGTAAGGTTGCCATTATTTCCAAATCCGACCGTCCGGATGTGGATGTAAATTATACATTCCGCCAGGTGGACATTGTCATTCCAAGAGTGGACGGAAGCGCCAACTGTGGAAATATTTCATCGGCTGTAGGCCCATTTGCCATTGACGAAGGCCTGGTTCCGGCTGTGGAACCCATTACAGTAGTCCGTATTTTAAATACAAATACCAATAAGATCATTGAAGAACATGTACGCGTAAAAGATGGTCATGCAGATGTGTATGGAGATGAGGTGATCAAAGGAGTTCCGGGAACCGGTTCCCGTATTGATATGTATTTTGAAGATCCGGCAGGCTCTAAAACAGGAAAGTTATTCCCAACAGGACAGAAGAAAGAAATTTTTGATGTACCTGGATACGGCCCTGCAGAAGTAACTGTTTTAGACTGCTCCAATCCTATGGTCTTTATCAAGGCTTCTGATCTGGGAATAAAGGGAACAGAACTGGTAGAGTTAAACCAGAATGCAGATGTCATGGAACACATTGAGCGGATCCGTGGAATGGCAGCTGTTAAGTGCGGATTTGTAGAAAATTGGGAAGATGCAAGAACAAAATCTACTTCTGCACCAAAGGTATCCATTGTATCAACTCCTCAGGATTACACAGATATGGACAAAAACCAGGTAAAGGCAGAAGACATGGATCTGTGTGTAAGAGCCATTTCTGTAGGCGCTCTGCATAAGGCATATCCTATGACGGTAGCAGTGGGAACAGGCGCTGCAGCAAGGATCCCTGGAACCATTGTTTATGAAACATTAAAGGCTCCATTAAAGGGTGACATCATCCGCCTGGGACATTCCAGTGGTATTACGGATGTAGATATTAAGATGGATGGGGAAAAAGTATTAAAAGGCGGTGTTACAAGAACTGCAAGAAGGATCATGGATGGTTTCGTATATATAAGAGAGTGATCAAAAGTAACTGGATAAGAAAAGCAGGATAATTGGGGAAATGTTTTAACATTCAGGAGGAATTACATATGGGATTACAGGTATTGGCACTGGCCTGTCTGGTTGGCGCGATCGTATTGGGATTTGTGAGAAAAATGAACGTAGGTATTGTCTGTCTGGGTCTGGCACTGATCCTGGGAACTATAGGGGGAATGGCGTCAGGAAAGATCTACGGCGGATTTCCTTATAAGCTGTTTGCTACATTGCTTGGTACAATGTTATTTTTCAGTCTGCTGCAGCAAAACGGAACACTGGAAAAGGTTTCCAAAAAACTGATCAGTCTTTGCGGAAATAATACATTTCTGGTTCCAGTCATTATTTATCTTGTAAGCTTTATTCTTTCCGCTGCAGGCCCAGGTGCTATCAGCGTACAGTCAGTCACAGTTATGTTTGCTGTATCACTGGCAGTACAGATGGATGCAAGCCCGGTACTTATGGGAGCAATGGCCATCCTTGGAGCAGTAGGAGGCACAGCATCCCCCATCGCATTGACAGGTATCATTGTAAATGATCTTTTGGCACAGATGAATATGGAAGGTATTGGAATGAACATGTTTATTGGTGTTTCCATTACCAACTTTGCCTGTGCAGTTGTTACATATATTGTTTTAGGCGGCTATAAACTGCGCAGAAGTGCCGGTGAAGCTGCTGCAGTGAAAGAACATTTTACAAAAGAACAGACCATAAGCCTGATCGCATTACTGATCATGGTGATTATGGTAGTTGGATTTTCTTATGATGTAGGACTGATCTGCTTTACCTTATCACTGGTTCTTATCCTGTTTAGAACGGCCGATGAGAAGAAAGCAATTAAAATGATCCCATGGAATGTACTGATCCTGATCGCAGGTGTCAGCGTATTAATGAACATTACCCAGACAATGGGTGGCATTGAGTTACTTTCTAATATCCTTGCATCTTTTATGAACTCTGTTACAGCAGCGCCGCTTATGGGCTTTACTGGAGGCCTTATGTCCTGGTTTTCCAGCGCAAATGGAGTTGTATTCCCAACGCTGATTCCAACGGTTCCGGATATTTCAGCACAGGTAGGCGGTGCCTCTGTAATGCAGATGATCGTAGCTATTGTATGCAGCGCTACAGTGGCTGGTATCAGTCCTCTGTCTACCGGCGGCAGCCTGATTATGGCAAGTTATACACAGGAATCTGGCTGTGATGAAAAAGAACAGCAGAAATTATTTGGACAGTTATTTATGCTTTCTGCAGGAATGGTAGCACTGGTGTTTATTCTGACTTTAGCCGGACTGCTTAAATTCCTTGGATAATTTCTGATCAAAAATAAGGGGAAAACGAAAATGAAAAAATTTGCATATATCGGATGCCGTACCACAAAAGAACGAAAAGCAAGGGGAAAAGGGATCAGCGTGTACAAGGTAGATGGAACGAACTGGGAGCTGGTCCAGGTTCTTGAAGGTCAGATAAATCCTTCTTATCTCTGCCTGAATAAAGCACAGGACCGTCTGTACAGCATACATGGAGATTTCTGCCAGGTAAGCACATTTAAGATCCTGGAAAACGGAACATTAGAGTATCTTAACACAGTTAAAACATATGGAACCAATCCAGTGCACCTTACATTAGATCCAGAAGAAAAATGGCTTTATGTAGCCAATCTCCAGACAGGAAGTGTATCTGTGATCCCGGTCCTTGAAGATGGATCCCTGGGAAAACTCTATGATCTGGAATTTATTTCAGGAAATGGCGGTCCCGGGTATATTTCCCATCCTCATCAGACCATGAAGGACAGAAGCGGCCACTGGCTGATCGTTCCTTCCCAGGGACGTCTGCAGGGAGTTGGGAAACTGACCGTGTTTGCCATTGATGAAGAACAGGGAAGCCTGAAAGAAACATTTATACAGAAAGGCCGTACCGGCGCTGAACCAAGGCATTGTGTTTTTCATCCAGGAAATAAATACTGTTACTGTGTAAATGAAAAAGACAGTACGGTAGCAGCCTATGATTTTGACGAAAAAACAGGTAAGCTGGCATTAAAACAGCTCCTTACCAGTCTGCCGGAAGATTATGCAGGAGATGGATGGGCAAGTGCCATTGATATCCATCCAGATGGTCATACATTATATGTTTCCAATAGAAAACATGACAGCATTACTGTTTATCATCTGGACGAAACCACAGGAAACATGACTTACATCCAGAATATCAAAACAGATGGAGAACAGCCCAGATTTATTACATTAAATCCGGAAGGAACGGAACTTTTAGCAGCAAATGAGCTTTCAGATACTATTACTGTTTTTGAGATCCTGGAAGATGGAACATTAAAAGATACAGGCAGGAAAATCGCGACGGAAAGCCCGGTGTGCGTTGCATGGAAAACCTGTTAGTACAACATGTGGGAAGATTTCAGATTAGGACATGTTAATACATATAAATTGTAGAAGAAAGAGAGAATGAGTATGGTCACCTTACATAGTGGAAAACAGATCATTATTGATAATAAAAGAATTGCATCAAAAGAAGAAGCAGCAGCTATTTCACAGGAAGAGGCATTTAAAAATACACTGACTTACCAGGTATTAGAGAAACACAATCACTCTGATAATATGGAGCATTTACAGATCCAGTTTGACTCCATGGGAGTTTATGATAATACCTATGTAGGTATCCTTCAGACTGCTTATGCCAGCGGTTTAAAGGAATTTCCAATGCCATGTGTATTTACCAACTGCCATAACTGCCTTTGCGCAGTAGGCGGCACCATTAATACAGATGTGCATAAATATGCGGAATCAGCCTGTAAAAAGTCCGGTGGTATCTTCGTACCGCCTCATGAAGCAGTCATCCACCAGTATATGCGTGAAATGATCGTGAAGTCCGGGGATATGTCCATTGTATCTGACTCCCATACCCGCTACGGAACACAGGGATCTTTATCTATTGGTGAAGGCGGCCCGGAACTGGCAAAGGCTATGCTTGGAAAGTATTATGAGATCGATTATCCGGAAGTGATCGCTGTATTTTTAACAGGTGCCCCGAAACCATGGGTGGGACCTATGGATGTGGCTTTAAGCATCATTGGAAAAGTATTTAAGAACAATTTTGTTAAAAATAAAGTCCTGGAATTTGTTGGACCTGGTGTAAGCAGTCTGTCTATGGATTTCAGAAATGGTATTGATACCATGACAACGGAATCTGCCTGCCTTTCTTCTTTATGGTCCACAGATGAAAAGACAGAAGAGTACTTTAAGATCCACAACCGTCCGGATGACTATAAGAAGATGGTGCCGGGAAATGCAGCTCTTTATGATGGAATTGTAGAGATCGATCTGGATACCATTGTTCCTATGATCGCACTTCCATTCCATCCAAGTAACGCATATCCATTGGCAGATGTGATCGCAGATCCTGAAAAATACCTGTCTATGGTAGAGGAAGAGGCAAAGCGTGTATTTGAAAACAATCCGGATATCCATTTAGACCTGCTTTCCAAGATCCATGATGGAAAGATCAAGGTCGATCAGGGTGCTATCGCCGGCTGTGCAGCAGGTTCCTTTGAAAATATCTGCGCAGTAGATACTATTGCAAAGAAGTTAAATAAGGGACTGGGAACATTCCCTCTTAATATTTATCCAGCTTCCCAGCCGATCATGTATGAGTTAAATAAAGCCGGTGTATTAAATGATCTGATGACCTATGGCGTGAGAGTGAAAACTGCTTTCTGCGGTCCCTGCTTTGGTGCTTCTGATGCTCCTGGAAATAATGATTTCTGCATTCGCCACAGTACCAGAAACTTCCCGAACCGTGAAGGCTCTAACCCGGCAACAGGACAGATCGCTTCTGTTGCACTTATGGATTCCAAGTCTATTGCTGCAACTGCATTTAATGGCGGTTATCTGACTTCTGCAGAAGATGTGCCGGTAGAATATTATACTCCAGAGTATCATTTTAACAGTGATATTTATAAGAATATTGTATACAATGGTTATAAAAATCCAAAGCCTGAGACAGAGATCGTTTACGGACCATCTATTAAGGACTGGCCAAAGATGGTTGCTCTTACAGATAACTTACTGCTTAAGGTGGCAAGTGTGATCCGTGATGAGGTTACCACAACTGATGAACTGATCCCTTCCGGTGAAACTGCGTCCTATCGTTCTAATCCATACAAGATCTCTGAATTTACACTGATCCGCAAGGATCCTCATTATGTGGGAAATGCAAAAGCAATCCAGGAATATGAAACAGCCAGAAGAAATGGGGATGCAAAAAAGACAGCAGAAGTTTATGAAGTATTGAAAGCAGCAGGAGTAACAGCAGATACAGAGGAACTGATGGAGACTACAGGGATCGGATCTGTCCTCTATGCAAAGCGTCCAGGTGATGGTTCTGCAAGAGAGTATGCAGCCAGCTGCCAGAAAGTTCTTGGCGGGCTTGCAAATATCTGTATTGAATATGCGACCAAGCGCTACCGCAGCAACTGCGTAAACTGGGGCATTCTGCCATTTACCAACCCGGATAAGGAGATCAACCTGGAGCCAGGCGAGTATGTATATCTTCCGGGTATCCGGAAAGCAGTGGAAGAAGGGGCAGCGAAAGTAACTGCTACTGTGATCGGAACAGACGGAAGTACCAGACCAATGGAACTGGAACTTAAAAATGTAACAGAAGCAGAAAAGAAGGTACTTCTTGCAGGTTCTCTGATCAACTTTTATAAAGAAGAGAAATAATAAACAAAAAACCAAAGAGCATGTGAAAGAGAGAAGGAGCGTTTTATGGAGAAAAGTGAGATGCGTAAACTGGCGGAGTTTATAGAAAAACTCAGCTGGGATGACTTGCCAAAAGAAGTAAAAACCACAGTATCTTTCCGGGTTCTGGATCTGATCAGTGCTGCTTTGGGAGCTGTGAACGATCCACAGATAAAGAAAGTAAAAGCATCTTATCTGGAAAGAAATAATGGAACAGGCTGTAAGATCTGGGGGAGTGGAGAAGAAACAGATATATCTACAGCAGCTTTTATCAATGCCATGCTGGCACATACTCTGGAGTTGGATGATGTACATCCGGCATCAAAGACTCATGGAAGTGCCAGCCTGATCCCGGCTGCGTGGAGCTGCGCAAAGTATGTCCATGCTTCCGGAAAGGAATTTCTTACAGCTGTGGTGTGCGGTTATGAAACAGTCAGCCGCATCGGTATGGCATTAGGAGTAACAAGTCATAGAAAGAAAGGCTGGCATGCAACTGCAACCTGCGGCGGCTTCGGCTGCGCGGCAGCCTGTGGGAAACTTCTGGGACTGAATGCAGAGGAAATAGTATCTGCCCTTGGAATGGCAGGAACCCAAAGCTTTGGCAGATGGGCATTTTTAGGAGATGGAAGCACCTGCAAGGTGCTCCATCCAGCCAGAGCCGCCGTAAATGGTCTGGATGCTGCATTTTTAGCAAAAACCGGGATGACCGGGCCGGAACATATCCTGGAGGCAGAGGACGGCGGTCTGCTGGCAGCTATGTCGGATGCAGGCGATATAGGAAAAATCAGAGAAGGTCTTGGTATTAAATGGGAGATCCTTCATATGGACATGAAGCCATATCCCTGCTGCCGAAGTGCCCATTGTGCTATAGATGGTTCTTTAAGACTTAGAAAAATGATAATGGAAGAGTCTGAAAATCCGGCCGAAGAGGTTAAAAAGATTGAGATTGGGACCTATGAAGTAGGATATAAGCAGTGCGCAGTCAGTGATGGCTGCCTTCACCCGAAAAATACCATGGACGCAAAGTTTTCTACGCCTTTTTGTACAGCGGCAGCTCTTATTTATGGAAAAGTTACAGGAGAAGAATTTAAGCAGTCGGTTGTAGACGATAAAAGGGTAAAAGAACTGATAGAAAAGATCCATGTAACAGTGGATGAACGGTTTACTGCAGAATATCCGGCGCACTGGGGCTGCTCTGTAAAGG
>CAVIPV010000118.1:0-8956 GCA_963644495.1 Prevotella sp.
TTTTGCGGTATGTTGGGGACTTCTGGCGCTGCATCCTCTGCAACAGTCTCACTTTCTGCTGCATTATCATTTTCTACTGTAATATCGCTCTTTGCCGCTTCTGCACTCTGCTCTGCACTTGCCAGTTCACCTGCTTCCACCTTCTCTTGTGCCACTTCGCCCTCTGCCGCCTCATCGATCTCCCGGTTCAGCTCCTCAATCTGCTTTTTCAGTCGTTCATCCTTTTTTTCTATGTCTTCCTGCTTCTTTTCCGCCGCTTCTGCAAGATCCAGTTCTGCTGCCTGGGCCACTGCGTCTTCCCAGACAGTCTTGTATACACGCCATTCTTCCCCTTTTTCATGGATGATCAGGCCGATACAGCTATCCATGGAATTGCCTGTCTCCATTACATTTTCTACATTTATAATGGTACGGAACTCACCGCAGCCATTTCTTATAAATATATTTCCTAAAAAGATCTCCTGTCCCGATGAAAGCAGATAAACGCCAATGTCATTTCCACCGGCATACACTTTTTTCACGTTTACACTCAGTCGGCACTGGCCATTTCTGGATTCCAGCTTTGCAAAACCGATATTTTTTCCTTTTTCTTCTCCTTCATAAGCATAAATATACGATATTAATCTGCGATAACCTGCCATATCCTCACTCCTTGCTTCCCATATGCTAAAACTGTGATCGCTGCTATATTTGATATCAATATTAAGTTTATGCATGAGATAGCAAAAAAATCCCCCAAAAGACATATCTCTATGCCTCCTGGGGGACCAGATATTTCTGTTAAGTTTTATAATGCCTTATCAGATCTTATCAGTCGATATTCTCATAATCAGCTTCATAAGAAAGATCTGAAGCACCTGCTAAATCTTTTCCATTTACCTGAAGAGTCAGCTTGGATAATTCAAAGTTTTCTACGAAAGTATTTCCAATTTCTACCAGAAATGCATTGTCAGAAACGCCTTCGTTGTTTTCTGCCTGGTTCAGATTTAAAACAGCTGTCTTATTATCATCTTCACCTGTAATGTTGAAGTCTAAAACCTGGGTTCCCTCAGTAAAGACGCCGTATTCGACCATCTTATTTACCAGTGCCTGTGGATCCATCTCATCATTGTCTAAAGAATCCATATCCTGGACCAGAGTATCGCCATCGCCCTTGTGGTATACAGAAATAATAGCAACTGGAGCTACGTTTGGATCCGGTACCTTATCGCTGGCGCCGCCGGTAGTCTGCGCTTCGATCTGTGCCTGCACTTCTTCAGCAGATTTTGTTTCTTTCTGTTTTTCAGTGGTCGGTGTACATGCAGCCAGTGAAACTGCCATCATAGCTGTAAGCAGACCTAATAACCATTTTTTCATTTTGATGTTGCCTCCTTATTCGTCCTCGCCAAAGCTTCTGAACCAGGAATTTAATTTTGTCAGTGCTTTTATAAGCGCCTGCAGTTCTTCCTCTGTAAGCACACTGACTACTCCCTGGATCATCTGTTCATGGAAATGTTTATGATGATAATATGCTTTGACACCTTTTTCGGAAAGAGAGATATGGACCACCCGCCGGTCCTGTGTACTGCGGCAGCGGGTCACATAACCTTTTTTCACAAGGCTGTTCATGGAAATCGTCAGCGTACCAACAGTCACTGACAGTTCCTTTGCAATGGATGACATATTTTTAGTTGTCCCGACCCCGATGGCATTGATCACATGCATATCGTTATTGGTCAGATCCTGATAGTCCCTGGTAGTTATCGCTTTCTCTTCTATATTATTGATATCGCGAAACAGGTTCACAAGTACATCATTCAGTGTATCGTAGGTTCCCACATTCTTCCCTTTCACGTTCCTAAAAAGCTTCTTACAGATTGTATCGTATTTTATTCTTGGGCACAAGCCCCTAAATCCTTATAAAATTCTTAAAAACCTGTGATTTTTCTGTGTTCTGGCACTATTTTGTCTTATTGAAGCACTAGGCGGGCAAATACCTCACCCCGCTCTTCAAAGTTTTTAAAGATGCCATAGCTGGCTGCTGCCGGTGACATAAGGCAGCTGTGACCTGTCCTTGTCAGTTCTTTTGCCTTCTTTACTGCATCTTCCAAATGTTCTGTGAGGATCAGGCGGTCTTTATTCTGGAAATCCGGATAGTCTTTCTGGATCTCCTGTAAAATCCGCTTTCCGGTAGCTTCCATAAGGATAATATAAGGCACCTTATGGCCGGAAAGAAAGTGGATCAGCTCACTGTAGTCGATGCCACGGTCCATACCGCCAATAAGAACAGTATCCACATCTGTCAGCGTATTTAACGCCTGGATGGTGGTCTCACAGATAGTGGAAATAGAGTCATCGTAGTATTTGACGCCGTCTTTTTCCCCTAACAGCTGCAGTCTGTGAGGCAGTGGCTCATAGGTCTTAAGGCCTTTGATAAATACCTCATCTTTTATATTTAAGAGGCTGCATACTGCATAGGCGATGCCGATATCAAAGTAATTGTGCTGTCCCAAAAGACGGATCTCACCGGTTGGGATCTCTATTACATGATCATCATAACATGCTTTGGTTGCGTCGTTTTCCTGGATAATTTCCATTTTTTTCCAGATATCCACCTGTTCCGGCAAAACTGCTTCTTGTCCGGCAACACCTGGGATCTCAAATACTGCTTCTTCAAAAGCCGGCTTTGCTGCGATCAATTTTGCTGCACAGGTTCCTTGTTTTGGCAGACACTGTACATTGCATACAAGAATGTCACCCTTCTTCTGGTTTAAGTAAATGTGACGTTTTGCCTGAACATATTTTTCAAGAGTGCCATAATGGTCCAAATGTTCCTCATGGAGATTGGTTAAAATGGCAATATGAGGAGATACGGTCATATATTCTAACTGGTGACAGGAAAGTTCGCAGACGATCCTTGTATCCGGGCCTACTTCTTCCATATGGTCAAATACCGGGATGCCGATATTTCCAACCAGAATAGTATCCATTCCTGCCTCTTTTAACAGATGATAGATCAAAGTGGTAATAGTGCTCTTTCCCTTGGTTCCTGTAATTCCGATGATCTGATCCCTGAAGCACTGGAAAAACAGTTCCGTCTGGGATAAGATCTGGCTGGAATATTCTTCCACTGGCTTTTCAAGGACTACGCCAGGACTTTTAAATACCACATCATAGTCGTTTAAGCATTTCTGGTAGTCCGGGCCTGCGATCCATTTGCCGATGCCTTCCGGCATTTCCTTAGGTTGTGCCATATCTGCCACATCTACCTGTTCACAGCAATTCAGCTTTTTTAATACATTCCAGGTAGACTTTCCCTCACGGCCAAATCCCAGTATCAGTACCTTTTTTCCCTTTACCCAGGGGATTATTTTTTCGATCATCATAGTTTTATGCCTCTTCTTTGCACTCTTCTGTTTTGCAGTTTTTGCGCACCAGCTCTTCCCAGGCTGTTGGAACCAGGTTCTGCTCATCAAAGTAACCGGAGAAATGATCTCCTTTGGCCTTGTATTCTTCATACAGGCCGGTAGTCTTATAATATTTTAAAAGATAAGGCAGTTCTTCCCCGTCGTTTTCCATGCGGTCAATAGTCATCACAAGAGCTGTGTTGATCTCATCTCTGCTTCCCACACACTCAAATGGCTTTTCTTCCTGGATGCCGATCAGCTGCTCCATGGTAGGCTGCATGGTCTTATCTTCTAACATATCTGTTCCAAAGATCTCTTTTACCTCTTCCCTTGAAAGGAATGGGGAAAGGATAAAGTACACAAATAAGCATTTCGGGCAATGGCCGCACCAGCTGTCTGTTTTGCTTCCTGCGTTGCAGCTTCTGAAAATACCGTGATACTGCTTCTGTTTTGCAAAGTATTTTGCAATCTGGAACTCGCTTAATGGGCGCAGCATACTGAAATAGTAAGCGCTTCCCGGCAGATAATCGGTCTGGTAGCGGTGGAAATCTTCTTCGAATTTAAAACTCTTGGAATACTGGTGATTGACAGTACTTCCCTGAACGGTGCTCTCATTGGCGCTGGATTCATTGGACAACGCAATATAGGAAAGACCTGCCATTTTTGCGGCGATCACAGTGGAAAATGCCACTAATGCGGAAAATGGGGTATGTCCGTTTAAGAAACCTTCTTTATTTAACTGGAGCATACGCTTATCCAGTGTTCTGTGTACGCTGATCACGTGGTCTGCGTCCAGGTCTGCAGACTCAGTAGTATGAATAGTTGCGCCTCTTGGATTAATGATATAGGCAAAAACAGGCACATCTGCGCTCTTTAACAGTTCCAAGGTAACAGCGGAGTCTTTTCCGCCGCCTACAGGAACTAAAACGCCTTTTTCAGAACCTACTGTATCCTGTTTCTTTGCGTAGTCATTTTCCTTCTTATTTTCTTCGCCCAGTTCGCAGACGATCTCCATAAATCCTTCCGGATCTGCTTCTGTGATCTTATTTACATAGAAGAACTCACCAAGACCATTAAAATACAGGTCTTTCCACCAGAGGATCTGCTCTTCGTTTAAGCAGCCTGCTTCGATAACAACCTGGGGGGAGCAGGTGATCTTCCAGTAGCTGACCAGTTCTACCATGCCAAGGGAGAAGATCATTTTTTTCATCAGGGGATCTTCGCTCCATCTTACCTCCGGATCTCCCTTTTTAGGGAATGTCCAGGTAGGTGTAAACCGGGAAAGTCCTTCTATTTCAAAGGTGTATGTGATCTTTAATTCGTTTAATGTTTCTTCTATGCCGTAACTTCTATAGAAGAAACGGGGATATTCTTTTCTGAATTTCAGGTAACGTTCCATGTTGTACCTCTTTCTAACAATGTCGTATACGCAACTGCTTATTTTACCATGCTTACCAAAAACACGCCTGCGACAGCAGGCGGGATCTTCGTTAATGGGGTGTTACAGCGTTTTCCACTTTCCTGTGCGGTACTCTGCATAGGAGATGACCCAGTTTGCAAACCAGCCGATGGGGACTGCGTACCATACCATGGCAATGCCAAATCTTGGGGCGCAGGTAATGGCGATGACCACGCGGATGCCCAAGTTTACCAGGTTTGCTACTGTGAACATTTTCATGTCTCCGGCACCACGCAGCAGGCCATCCACTGCCATTTTAAAACCAATGAGGCAGAAAAACCAGCCCATAAAAGTAAGATAACCGATTCCAGTGGAAACTGCAATTTCCGTTCCCTCATTTCCAAGGAACAGCCCGATCATGCCCCGGCTGAATATTTCCAGGAAGAAGCAGATGATCACAGAGCAGACAATGACCATTTGGCTGGCTGCACGAAGTCCCTGAACAACACGTTCTTTCTGCTGTGCTCCAATGTTCTGCGCCGTATAGGAAGAAACGGCATTTCCGATGGCAGACATTGGCACTACGCAGATAGACTCAATACGCATTGCTGCGGAGAAACCGGCCAGTGCCTCAGAGCCAAAGCCGTTTACAACAGACTGTACCAGCATCATGCCGATGGATACAGTAGACTGCTGTAAAATAGAAGGAATGGCGATACGGGTCATTTCTGCCAGTTCCATTGTATCAAATAATGTTTTCTGCTTTCCTTCCAGTGTGTTCAGGTTTTTAATAAGAACAGTAAAGGAAAGAACAGCGGAAATTCCCTGTGCGATCAGCGTTGCCCATGCAACACCGGCTACTCCCATATCCATTTTTGTGACCATGATAATATCAAGGAATACATTAAATACAGAAGAAAAGATCAGGAAATACAAAGGGATCCTGGATTTTCCCAATGCGTTGAACATGGAGGAAAGGACGTTATACATAAAAAGGAATGGCAGTCCTAAAAAATAGATCCGCAGGTACTGTGCCGCCATATCCAGACAGTCTGCCGGAGTATTTAACCAGATCATGATCTGTTTTCCAAGGACCAGACCTGCCACACCAAGGACCAGGCTGATGCCAAGGAAGGACAACAGGGCTGTAAATACGGCTGTTTTCATTCTTCCATATTCTTTTGCGCCAAAATACCGGCTTACGATCACCGATGCGCCGATACCGCCGCCAATAGCTACACAGATAAAGATGTTGGTCAGCGCATAGGAAGCGCCTACTGCTGCCAGCGCCTGCTCGCTGACGTAGCGGCCTACAATGGCAGAGTCTACCATAGTATAGGTCTGCTGGAACAGGTTTCCTATGATCATTGGCAGTGAAAATAAAAATAACGCCTGTAAGGGCGGTTTTTTGATCAGATAATCATTATCCATTTTACAACCTCCTGTGTTTCTGTATTAGTATATCTGAGAGCAGGGATTTATTCAATAGAATTTAGTGACGGAAATTCCCATAAAACAAGAAAAACAAGGAGGTTAACTGGTATTATAAAACCAGCTGGTCCGTCAGGAAGACACTGGCTACCAGACTGATGAATGCAGCTAAAATTCCTCCTGCAAGTGTATGTCTGGTGCGACTGATGCCTGCAGAACCGAAATAAACGCTTATACAATAAAGCACGGTTTCCGTGCTTCCCATAAGGATAGACGCCATAAGGCCCATCCGGGAGTCCGGGCCATAATTTTTAAACAGATCCAGCACAAGGCCTACAGCAGCAGAGTTGGAGATAAGTCGCACAATGGCAATGGGGATAATGGGACCGGGAAGGCCTATGGAAGTAGCCGGGGCTTCTAAGATCTGGCTTAGAAATTCTAAAAAACCGGACGCCCGCAGTACGCCTACGGCTGTCATTAATCCCACTAAAGAAGGCAGTACCTGCACCACCGTGCGCAGTCCTTCTTTTGCACCACATAGAAAATCGTCAAAAACCGGTCTTTTTGCAAGGATGCCAAAACCTACAATATAAAAAATGATCAGGGGAACCATAAGATCTGAGAGAAATAAAAGAAAAGACATAAAAATACCCGTCCACGCGCATGCCTTATTTTTACAGCATACGTGGGAATGGGTCTGATTATGTAAGAAAATCATCCCCTGCGCTTGTGCAGGGGATGTAAGCATGCATTTCGCAAATATACGATTATTTTATGCCTCAGTAAATAATGGAGTGGAGTAATATCTGTCGCCGCTGTCTGGAAGAAGAGCTACAATGGTCTTTCCTTCATTTTCAGGACGTTTTGCCAGCTGGATGGCTGCATATAATGCTGCACCTGAGGAGATACCGGTTAAGATACCTTCTGTCTTTGCAAGAAGCTTGGAAGCCTCAAATGGGTGCTCATTGTCGATCGGCATTACTTCGTCGTAAACCTTGGTGTCTAATACCTTTGGAACGAAGCCAGCGCCAATTCCCTGGATCTTGTGAGCTCCGCCATGTCCTTCAGACAATACAGGTGAAGTTGCAGGCTCTACTGCTACTACCTTTACATTTGGGTTCTGCTCTTTTAAGTATGTGCCAACACCGGTAATGGTACCGCCGGTACCTACACCAGCTACAAAGATATCTACCTGGCCTTCGCTGTCTCTCCAGATCTCTGGACCAGTTGTTTCTTTGTGGATCTTCGGGTTTACCGGGTTTACGAACTGTCCTGGGATGAAGCTGTCCGGGATCTCCTTTGCCAGCTCATCTGCCTTTGCGATGGCTCCGCTCATTCCCTTGTCACCAGGTGTAAGAACGATCTCAGCGCCATAAGCCTTTAAGATGTTGCGGCGCTCTACACTCATGGTCTCCGGCATGGTTAAGATTACACGGTAGCCCTTGGAAGCTGCTACAGATGCAAGACCGATACCTGTGTTTCCGGAAGTTGGCTCAATGATAACAGAACTTGGCTTTAAAACGCCTCTTGCTTCTGCGTCTTCGATCATTGCCTTTCCTACACGGTCCTTTACGCTTCCTGCCGGGTTAAAATATTCCAGCTTTAATAAAATCCTTGCTTTTAAACCTTCTTTTTTCTCCAGATTTACCGGCTCTAAAAGTGGTGTGTTTCCTACTAATCCTGCTGCTCCCTTAACGATTCCTGCCATAATAAACTCCTTTCCCGACATACTATATATGCCTATCTGTTTACTGGGTTTTTGATTTATGGGTATTATAAAACCTATAAACCCACTTGTCAATAGGTTTATAGGTTTTTTTATGCAGATCTGTGGGGATAATCCATTATCTTACAGAAAAGGACCGCAGCCAGTGTGCTTATCATGGTCGCCACAAGACATGGGCCTGTGACAGCTGCAGGAGATACGCTGTGATACTGGCTCCTGTAGGCAATGATGTTTACCGGGATCAGCTGCAGGGACGAGATGTTCATGATCAGAAAGGTACACATCTCGTTGCTGGCGGTGCCTTTTGGGACCGCCTGAACAGTCCCTTTCATCACATTCTCTTTTCTTCGCTCTTCTTCTACTTTTTCTAGTTCTTTCATGGCCTTAAGTCCCGCAGGTGTGGCTGCCCAGCCAAGTCCCAGGATATTGGCAATGAAATTTACAGAAATCTGTCTGGCGGCTTCACAGTCTGCCGGCAGATCCGGAAACAGAAATTTTAATACAGGTCTCATTTTTCCTGAAAGCTGTTCTACCAGCCCGGCTCTGCTCCCGATCTCTAAGATCCCATTCCAGAAAGCTACGATCCCCAGCATGGTGATACATAAAGTTACTGCTTCCCCGGCTGCGCTTAAAGCCCCTTCTGTGACCTGGGCCAGTCTCCCGGAAAACGCACCCCAAATGATCCCCAGAAACAGCATTCCGCTCCAGATATAATTTAACATGGATTTATTTTCCTGTGCCTCTTTGCACACTCATTTATACCCATTTTATGCTTATTCATATGTGGAAATACATACTCCACACACATTCTTGTGGTGCAGAAAGTTATCCACAATCTAAATCTTGTATTTTCCCCTTTTTACACCACATATCTTGTGTTTGACGGTGGATAATGTGGATAACTTTGGGGATAACTCTGTTTATAGTGTGTGTAAAGCATGGGGAAACTGTGGGGAAATATGGATTTTTATGTGGAAACCGGAAATTTTGTGGATTTTTTATCCACATTTTGGC
>CAVIPV010000119.1:0-8911 GCA_963644495.1 Prevotella sp.
TTTTCTGCATTTCTCCTGCCGAAAAAGCCTATATGGACCCGTTCTCCTGAAGGAGTCTCATTCATTCCCATGTGTGTACCTGCCTTTCTACGCTTTTTGTCTGTTTCATGTCTGCTTTTTGGTTATTATACTTGCATGAGGACTGTTTTTCAAACAGTTTTTAAGCCTGTTTTGTACTAAAAGCAATATTTGCTTTTCCTATATAAATAGAGTATAATACATAGGCACACGGGGAAACCCGCATTTCAATAAATACATCAGGAGGAACCTGTTATGACATTTGTATATCCCGCTGTTTTTACCCCTCATGAAAATGACAATGGTTTTCATGTAGAATTTCCGGATCTGGAATGCTGTGAAGCTGACGGACCTGATTTAGAGGATGCTGTAGAAAATGCCAGAGACGCAGCCCGCAACTGGATCACTGCTGAGCTGGAAGATACCTGTGAGATCCCGCCTTCTACCCATGTAGATGATATTGAGCTGAAACCAGGTATGTTTATTAAGAATATTATGGTCATTATCAAGCTGCTGCCGGACAATGACTGATGTGGTAAAAATCCTTCTCCCCGCCCCGGGCGGGGAGGAATACTGCAAACGCATACATTTAAAAATCCCCGAACACACCACAAAGTGTGCTCAGGGATTTTTTTCTGATCAAATCTGCTGTATTTCCCGCCAAGGGCGGGAAAACTATTACTTACTCTCCGATCATAATCTTAATGATCTCTTCGTTTGTTTCTTTCATTCCTTCTTTTCCAAGACGTCCTACATTCTTTAAGGTCTCTTCTACGCCCTTTGTAACGATTCCATCACCGCCGTAGAACTGCTGTCCTCTGATATACATATTGTATCCTAAGATACCTGCCTCTACTGCAGATGCGATCTTTGCTGCACAGGAAGCTTTTGCGCCGTCACAGACAATACCGGATACAATAGCCAGTGCATTTACAACTGTATGTATCACCTCTTTGTAGCCGCCGCCGCAAAGATAGGCAATACCTGCGCCTGCACCTGCACCTGCGCTGACTGCGCCGCAGTATGCGGAAAGACGGCCGATCGGTGTTTTCTGATGGATGGCTGACAGATTGGATAATGCAAGAGCGCGGTACATTTTCTCTTCTCCTACATTTAACTCTTTTGCGTATACGATAACAGGAACAGAAGCTGTGATTCCCTGGTTTCCGCTTCCGGAGTTGATGACCACTGGAAGTTCGCATCCGTTCATACGGGCATCAGAACCGGCTGCAGCCATTGCTTTGGCACGGACACGCACATTGGTTCCTTCCATATCCAACAGGACTTTGCCAATGTTTGCACCATAACTTCCTTTAATGCCTTCCTCTGCAATAGCCCAGTTATAATTGATCTGGCGATCCAGGATAGGTTTGATATCTTCTACATCCACTGTGTTGATAAAATCCCAGATATCTTCCATATTTAAAAGTGTTCTGTCTGTAAGACCTTCTTCACTTTCGCCCTTCACTTCGGTCTGCTGTAAGATCTCACCATTCTTTTCGATCAGGACAATGTTGGTATGATAATTTACAATACGTACTTTTACGTAATCATCTCCCTTAAACAAAGTCACAACGATCTCAAATGTCAGTCCGTTATCCACATGTTCTACAGAAATAGGAGTCTTATCCAAAAACTCTCTCATTTCTTTTACCTGGTCTTCTGTAACATGTGCGATCACTTCCAGCTCTTTATCAGGATCACCAGCAACAATACCTGCTGTTGCTGCTGCCGGGATTCCCTTTAAGTGATCGGTATTTGGCACGATAACAGATTTTACATTCTTGATAATGCTTCCGCTGGCACCAATAGCTACTCTCTCAGGCATCTGGCCCAGAACTTTTCTTGCAACTGCTGCTGCATAAGCTAATGCGATGGGTTCTGTACATCCCATTGCAGGGATCAGTTCTTCTTTCAGGATTTGGATATATGCATTGTATTTTTCATTTGTCTTTTCCATATGGCACGGCCTCCAACTTTATTTGATCTTATGTTCTTACGTTCTTGTTTCTTGATCTTCCTCTGTTGATCTGTTCTTGATTTGTCCTTGATTTCTCTCTGTACTTAATGTAACATAGATATAACTCAATGTAAAATTTAACATTTTAAATATATCGTTTAAAAATTTTTATAGATATAAGAGGACTATTTCCATGGAATTTCGTGAACTTTCTACCTTTTTGCAGGTAGCCAAATTACAGAGTTTTTCAAAAGCAGCGAAGGTCCTGGGTTATTCCCAGGCCGCTGTCACCATTCAGATCAAGCAGCTGGAGCAGGAACTGGGGGTTCATCTCTTTGACCGCATCGGCAAACAGACTTCCCTTACACACCAGGGCAGTATTTTTTACGAGTATGCTGCTTCTATTATGCGGGATATGGCCCAGGCAAAGGATGCAGTCTCCCATCCCCAGAAGCTGACAGGTCACCTTTGCATCGGGACCATTGAATCCATCTGCGCTTCTATTTTTCCATCCCTTCTTACGGAATACCACAGACGGCATCCGGAAGTGAATATCAGTATCCGTACTGATTCCCCGGCCCAGCTGTTAGAGCAGATCAATGGCAACCAGCTGGATCTGGTATATTTTATGGACAAGCGGGTCTATGATGTGAAATGGGAAAAGGTTTTAGAGGAGCCTGAGGAGATTGTATTTGCAGCCACAGCCGATCATCCACTGGCCCAGAAAGGCGAACCTTTAAGTCTGGAGGAAGTTCTCTCTTATCCTATGGTAGTAACAGAGAAAAATGCCAGCTACCGACTGATTCTGGAACAGTATCTGGCTGCCATGGATAAAAGCCTGCAGCCTTATCTGGAAATTGGAAACACAGATTTTATCCTTCAGTTTTTAAAGCAGAATACGGGCATTACATTTCTGCCCCGTTTTACCGTGGAAAAGGCTGTTTCTGAAGGATATCTGCATATTTTACCAGTCAAAAAATTCTCTATCCGTACCTGGCGGCAGATCCTTTATCATAAGGATAAATGGGTCACAAGAGAAATGGCTGAATTTATCAAACTGGCTCAGGAGCTTTCCTGAGCCTTTTACTTTATTTTCTATGTTCTGAGGCTCCTTTCTCATTCTGTGCTTTACATTTTCCCGGTTCTGTTGATATAATAAAAACACATAGTATGTATGAATTAATGTTATACCAACACTGTTTTACGACCGGAGGAATTTTCATGGAACAGAATCTTTCCCAATATAAGATCTTTTACGAGGTGGCAAAAGCTGGCAATATTTCCAAGGCTGCCAAGGAGCTTTACATAAGCCAGCCTGCCATCAGCAAGGCTATCAGCAAATTAGAGGACAGCTTAGGGCTTTCTTTATTTACACGCAGTTCCCGGGGAGTACAGCTGACTTCTGAAGGAGAGATTTTGTTTGAACATGCAAAAGAAGCCTTTGACACTTTAAGCAGAGGAGAACAGGAATTAAAGCGGATCCAGGAATTTGATATCGGCCATCTGCGCATTGGTGTCAGCAATACATTGTGCAAATATGTGCTTCTTCCTTATCTGAAGACTTTTATTGACCAGTATCCCCATATGAAAGTGACCATTGAAAGCCAGGCTACAGCCCAGACTCTTTCCAGACTGGAGCAGCAAAAGCTGGATCTGGGACTGGTGGCAGAACCATCCCTGCGCAAAGACCTGGCATTTATCCCGGTGATGGATATCCAGGATACTTTTGTAGCCACCCCCGCTTATCTGAACAATCTGTATGTGCGGGAAGGAAAAGATACGAATATTTTTGAAACGGGAAATATCATGCTCCTTGACCAGAGCAACATGACCCGCCACCATGTAGACGATTACATGGCCGAAAATCACATTGTTCCCAGACAGGTGCTGGAAGTAACTACCATGGATCTGCTGATCGAGTTTGTAAAGATCGGACTGGGTGTTGCCTGCGTGATTAAAGAACTGGTGCAGAAAGAGCTGGATAATGGAACACTGGTGGAACTGCCCCTTGAGATCCCGATCCACAGACGGACCATCGGGTTTGCATATCATCCGGCTAACCAGGCAATGTCGCTGAAGACATTTTTGGAATTTTTATATTAAAGAGAGTGGTACCCGCGCTGACGCGCGGGTGATGAGCAATGCTCTCACTGATGAAAGCGGTAGAACGGCACACAGCTGTATTTGACAAATCAAAAAACTCCCGGAATCTCAAAGGTCACGGCCTTCTGAAATTCCGGGAGTTTTAAATTTATGCTACGTTTGGGTAGCGCGTATACGGGAAACTCAAACTCCATTACATTCCGTTTGAGTAGCGTATATCGGGAAACCCGAACTCCGCTTCGCTACGTTTGGGTAGCGTTCAATTCCGTACGAAATTGAACTTAGTTGTTAATTAACTTATCGGATTCGTTGTTCCAGCTGTACAGCTTACGGATCTCAGCACCAACCTTCTCTGATGGATGCTCAGAAGCAAGCTTTCTCATAGCCTTGAAGTGTACCTGACGGCCTGCTGGGGACATGTCAAGTAAGAATTCCTTAGCGAAGGTACCATCCTGGATATCGGAAAGGATCTTCTTCATAGCCTTCTTGGTCTCAGCGGTAACGATCTTTGGTCCGGTTACATAATCACCATACTCAGCGGTATTGGAGATGGAGTAACGCATTCCAGCGAAACCAGACTGATAGATCAGGTCTACGATCAGCTTCATCTCGTGGATGCACTCGAAGTATGCATTTCTTGGGTCATATCCAGCTTCTACCAGAGTTTCGAAACCAGCCTGCATTAAAGCGCAAACACCGCCGCAAAGAACAGCCTGCTCACCAAACAGGTCAGTTTCTGTCTCAGTACGGAAAGTGGTCTCTAACAGACCTGCTCTTGCACCGCCGATAGCAAGGCCGTAAGCCAGTGCCTTCTCCAGTGCTTTTCCTGTGTAATCCTGCTCTACAGCTACCAGACAAGGAGTTCCCTTGCCAGCCTGGTACTCACTACGTACAGTGTGGCCTGGTGCCTTAGGAGCGATCATGGTAACATCTACATTCTTTGGTGGCTTGATGCATCCGAAGTGGATATTGAAGCCATGTGCGAACATCAGCATATCGCCATCCTTTAAGTTTGGCTCGATGTCCTTCTTGTACATATCTGCCTGCAGCTCATCGTTGATCAGGATCATGATGATGTCTGCTCTCTTTGCAGCCTCTGCTGCGGTATATACAGTAAAGCCCTGCTCTTCTGCTCTCTTCCAGGAGCGGCTTCCCTCATACAGACCGATGATAACATCACATCCGGACTCCTTTAAGTTTAATGCATGTGCATGTCCCTGACTGCCGTAACCAATAACAGCAATTGTCTTGCCCTCTAACATTGACAGGTTACAGTCTTCCTGATAATAAATCTTTGCCATAGTGTTTTTTCCTCCTACTATCGTATAAAACTTATAACCAGCAGATTCACTGGTGATTATATGTTAAGGCAGCAAGTCCGACGCCTCTCAGTTCGCCTTTGGCTGCCCCCTTAAGCTTTTTGACGCTTTGCCTTATGGCAAAACACGGATGTCTTCACTGCCGCGCTCCAGTCCGGTCAGTCCGGTACGGGCCAGTTCCAGAATCTCATAATCCTCTAACAGGTTGATGAGCGCATCTAGCTTTGACTGGTCTCCTGTAAGCATAACAGTCAGGGAATCTTTTCCCACATCCACAATGGTCGCACGAAAAATACTTGAGATGGCGCTGACCGCCTGGCGGTCATTTGCTCCGGCTCTTACCTTGATCATCATAAGCTCTCTGTATACAGAGCGGTCAGGGCGGAGTTCCTTAATATCTCTTACATCTTCCAGCTTGTTTAACTGGTTCTTGATCTGCTCAAGAACGGTCTGGTCTCCTAATGACACAACGGTCATTCTGGAGTACCTCGGGTCTGCAGTAACACCTACTGTCAGGCTCTCAATATTATATCCACGGCGGCTGAACATACCCGCTACACGGGACAGAACACCGGCCGTATTATCCACTAACAATGATAACACGATTCTGTCATCCATCATATCATTTGCCTCCATATCAGTCCGCCACAGGCAAATGAATGTCCTTGTAGCGTCCCACATATTAGTTTTTATAATAACAACCATTCCCCACTTTGTCAATTGCCTAATAGTCATGGGTATTATGCTTTCTGGTTATGATAAGAGCATTTTTCTCAATTCATTAATACTTTCAGCTATATAAGCAGCGTGACATGCTTCCATTTCCGCCCTGTCTCCATAGCCAAAAAGTACGCCTACACACTCAATTCCCTGCTCTCTGGCGCCTAAAACGTCATGTTCTCTATCGCCAACCATAAGGATCTTTTCTTTTTTATCAGAAAGTCCGCAATTTTCTAAAACATATCCTATCACATCGCCCTTTCGCACACGGGTCTCCTCTAAGTCAGCACCTCCAATAAATTCAAAATAAGAGGTAAGTCCAAAATGCTCTAAGATCTGTTTTGCAAATACCTCCGGTTTGGAAGTAGCAAGATATAATTTCTTACCTGCTGCCTTTAATTCTCCTAACATTTCCGGAATGCCTGGAAATACTTTATTCTGGCTCCAGCCTTTTACAGAAAAATATTTACGGTAGACCTGGATGGCTTCTTTTGCCTGAGCCTCAGGAAAATCATAATATTTCTGGAAGCTGTCTTTTAATGGCGGACCGATAAAAGGACATAAGCTGTCCAGGTCATCCACCTGGATGCCGTAATGCTTTAATGCATACTGGACCGCCTTTGTGATCCCTTCTTTCGGGTCTGTCAGTGTGCCGTCCAGGTCGAACAGCAGATAATCTTTGTTTTTCATGTTGTAACTAATTCCCTTCGTAATATTTATTTCTGGTCTTCAAAAAGGATCCCGTCTTTAAAGGCCTTCATCATTTCATGGCCTACACTGATATAGGGCGGGTACTCCACGATCTCATCCCTGGTAAACCACCCGGCCTCTGCCAGTTCGTCTTCCTCTAACTGTATGGTATCATCCCCGTCCAGATCTGCTGTAAAGCCAATCATCACAGAATCAGAAAAGGACCAGGGCTGGCTCTTGTAATACCGGATGTTTTTCACCTTCAGGCCAACTTCCTCCATTACTTCCCTGCAGACACATTCCTCAAAGGTCTCTCCTACTTCCACATAGCCTGCGATCAGGGCATAACGGTGATAGGTGCCTCTTGCATACCGTGACATAAGCAGCTTGTCCCCATTTCTGATGGCTACGATCACAGCCGGGCAGATCTTTGGATATTCTGTATGTTCGCAGGAGGTGCACACCATGGACCGTTCCGTTGTTCCAGGCCGCATTTTACTGCCGCAGCAGCCGCAGAAACGCCTGCTTTCCCGCCAGCGGTAGATCTGGCTTCCTGTAATGCCTGCAAAAGCCTGATAGCCTGGTTCCATTTCCCGAAAGATCTGCATGCCATTTAAAACAAAACCGCCAAACTCCGGCACTTTCATATCATCCACCAGGTAATACCCCCGTTCTCCAATGGAAAACAGATAATAGGCCTTTTCCCGGAAGTCTTCTTCTGAAAGAAGATCCTGGAAAGTGGGGATGCGGTATCCTTCTTTCTCTTTTAAAAGCATGACCTTATTGTATTCGTAATGTAAAAGATAGTCTGTAAGTTCCGGCTTTCTGTCTTTATAAGCCGGGTCATATTTATAAGGTATCTCCTGTATCATTTTAACTTATAGCTCCTTTAAAACGGATTCCTAAAGAAAAGGATACCCATCAGCTATAAAAACTACCTGCTGATGGGCACCATACTTATTTTGTATCTTCTTTTGCAGCGATCTCAGAAATGGATTTTACAAGACCAGCGATCCCCTGGATATCAGATGGGATAATGATCTTATTGGCTTTTCCGTCTGCTGCCGCCTGGAAAGCTTCCAGGCTCTTAAGCTGTAATACTGCCTGATCTGCGCCGGCTTCTTTAATATAGCGGATACCGTCTGCATTTGCACGCTGTACAGCGCGAATAGCTTCTGCCTGACCTTCTGCTTCTTTGATCTTCTTTTCCTTTTCTGCCTCTGCACGAAGAATGGCTGCTTCTTTTTCTGCCTCTGCGTTTAAGAGTGCAGACTCTTTATTTCCTTCTGCAACCAGGATCATGGACTTCTTCTCACCCTCTGCACGAAGGATGGCTTCACGGCGCTCACGCTCTGCCTTCATCTGCTTCTCCATAGCTTCCTGAATCGCTGCAGGCGGCTCAATATTCTTAAGCTCTACTCTGGTCACCTTGATACCCCATGGATCAGTAGCAATATCCAGAGACTCCTGCATCTTTGCATTGATGGTCTCTCTGGAAGTCAGTGTCTCATCTAATTCCAGCTCGCCGATGATATTTCTAAGGGTAGTTGCAGTCAGGTTTTCGATAGCAAGGATCGGGCGCTCTACGCCGTATGCATAGGACTTTGGATCGGTAATGTAGAAAAATACAACCGTATCGATCTGCATGGTAACATTATCCTTGGTGATAACCGGCTGAGGCGGGAAATCTTCTACCTGCTCCTTTAAATTTACTTTTTTTGCCACTCTGTCAATAAATGGCACCATAAAATGGATACCTACACCATATGTTCCCAGATAACCGCCAAGGCGCTCTACAACTAAAGCCTGGGCCTGAGGAACGATACGGATACAGGATGTAAGGATGAAAATAATGAAAAGTATTAAAATAAGAAACATCACGAAACCTCCTATCAGCATCATATTTGACCTCCTGAAATTTACTGTGATACCACTCTGTGGTATCATGTATAATTAGTATGAATATAGTTTAACATATTTCTGATTTTATTCAATCAAGGATTGTAAAAGTGATGAATTCTTAATATAATCGTAAGCGTTAATACATTGTAACTGTTCAGGACACCCTATCCGAAGATAAACTCCGGAGTTCCTAAAATAG
>CAVIPV010000120.1:0-8883 GCA_963644495.1 Prevotella sp.
ACCACAAAAAAAGCACCTCACGCTTCGTGATGTGCTTTTTCTGGAAAAAAGTATTATTAAAAGGGAGGAGAGCTGATAAAGTCTTATCAGCTCGAGTATTATGAAAAAAATCTTGTAAGCTTAGTTAGGTTTTAAAACTTTCAGGGATGAGGTTTTTGTTTGTTTTCTTTGTTCCTCATCTATGACTAAAGTATAAAAAGAAAAGATGAAGAAATCGTGTTCATTGTGTAACACTTTTTTGAATGATTTATGAACGAATTATGAATGGCTTAATGAGAATTTTTGCGGCGTTGACAACCTCATCTGGTTGTCATAAAATGAAAAACATAATACAAAAATGAGATAAGCGCTGATCCTAAAGGAGTTTTCACAAATGACCTTAATGCAGATGAAATATGCCATTGCAGTGGCAGACACAAAATCCATGAATGAAGCGGCCCGCAGCCTGTTCATCACCCAGCCAAGCCTTTCTGCGTCTATTAAAGAGCTGGAAAATGAGATCGGTGTGGAGCTTTTTAAGCGTACTAACCGGGGAATCACTGTGACGCCGGAAGGAGAGGAATTTTTAGGCTATGCCAGACAGGTGGTGGAGCAGTATCACCTGATCGAGTCCAAATACATTGAAAAAGAGAATGTGCGCAAGAAATTCAGCGTGTCCATGCAGCATTATTCCTTTGCGGTCCAGGCATTTGTGGAAATGGTGCGCCAGTTTGGAATGGACAAGTATGAGTTTGCAGTCCATGAGACCAAGACATACGAAGTGATCGAAGATGTAAAGAATTTTAAAAGTGAGATCGGCATTTTATATCTCAATGATTTTAACAGCAAGGTACTGACCAAGCTGTTTACGGAGTTTGGCTTGGAATTTCACAGGCTTCTTGACTGCGGTATCTATGCTTATATGTGGAAAGGAAATCCGTTAGCTTCCAGAGCTTCTGTTACTATGGATGATCTGCAGCCATATCCGTGCCTGGCTTTTGAGCAGGGAAATAACAACTCCTTTTATTTTGCAGAAGAAGTACTTTCTACTTATGAATATAAGCAGCTGATCCGTGCCAACGACCGTGCTACCATGCTGAACCTGATGAAGGGGTTAAATGGTTATACTCTTTGTTCCGGTATTATCTGTGAGGAGTTAAATGGCGGCGATTATTGTGCTGTGCCTCTGGAATCCGATGAAGTGATGACCATTGGATATCTGTGCCGCAAAGGTGTAGCTATCAGTCCCTTAGGCCAGAAGTACCTGGATGAGATACGAAAGTATAAGAATAATGACGCTCGTTATAGGTAAAACCTATAGCGGGCTCTTTTTTTTGTATATTAGACAGACGAAAAAAGTCGTGTTATTATTTGTCCATAAACAAAAACAAACCAACGCAGTAGGTAAATGAACACAATAAAAACGGATTGATCTTATTCAGGAGGACAATAACATGGGAAAGAAATCTTATAATGAAAGAAACTTTAAATTTGAGACATTACAGCTTCATGTAGGACAGGAACAGCCAGATCCGGTAACTGACGCAAGAGCAGTACCGATCTATCAGACTTCTTCCTATGTATTCCGCAACTGCGATCATGCAGCAGCAAGATTTGGACTGAGCGACGCAGGAAACATTTACGGACGTCTCACCAACCCAACAGAAGATGTATTTGAAAAGAGAATTGCAGCTTTAGAGGGCGGCGTTGCAGCTTTAGCAGTAGCCTCTGGTGCAGCAGCGATCGCATATACCTTCCAGAACCTGGCACATGCAGGTGATCACATTGTAGCAGCTGAGAACATTTACGGTGGTACATACAACCTGTTTGCACACACTCTTCCAGAGTACGGTATCAAGACCACTTTCGTAGATCCATTTAACTATGAGCAGGTTGAGGCAGCTATCCAGGAAAACACCAAGGCTATTCATGTAGAGACCTTAGGAAATCCTAACTCTGACGTAGTTGATATTGAAAGACTGGCACAGATCGCACATGCACATAAGATCCCTCTGGTAGTTGATAATACCTTCGCAACCCCATATCTGGTACGCCCGATCGAATACGGCGCAGACATCGTTGTACATTCTGCAACCAAGTTCATCGGCGGACATGGAACCACCATCGGCGGTGTGATCGTTGACAGCGGCAAGTTTGACTGGGAAGCAAGCGGCAAGTTCCCGTCTTTAGTTGAGCCAAACCCAAGCTATCATGGCGTAAGCTTTGTAAAGGCAGCTGGTCCTGCAGCATTTGTTACCAAGATCCGTGCTATCTTACTTCGTGATACTGGTGCAACTCTTTCTCCATTCCATGCATTCTTCTTCCTGCAGGGACTTGAGACACTGTCTCTTCGTGTAGAGCGTCATGTAGAGAATGCGCTGAAGGTAGTTCAGTACTTAAACAACCATCCACAGGTAGAAAAAGTTCATCATCCATCTGTATCCAATGATCCAGAGCAGCAGAAACTGTACAAGAAGTACTTCCCGAACGGCGGCGGTTCTATCTTTACTTTTGAGATCAAAGGCGATGCACAGAAGGCAAAGGACTTCATCGACAATCTGGAGCTGTTCTCCTTACTTGCAAACGTAGCAGATGTTAAGTCTCTGGTTATCCATCCGGCATCTACCACCCATGCACAGCTGACAGAGGAAGAACTGAAAGAGCAGGGCATCTACCCGAACACCATCCGTCTTTCTATCGGTACTGAGAATATTGACGATATCATCGAAGATCTGGATGAGGCATTTAAGGCTGTAGCTGAATAATGAGAAAACAGTAAATATAGTATGAGTATTTCGCAGGCGCATCTTTTACAAAGAGGAGATGCGCCTGTTTTTTGCCGGGGTTTATGGTACAATAGAAAAATAAGAAACAGGAAGATTTTGGAAGGATCAGAAAGGAGAAGTTTATGAACCAGCAGCAGCTTATGAGCATTCGGCATATTGCGTCAACGGAAAGTATCCGTGAGGCAGCAGTGCTTTTGGGAAGAAATCCGTCTACACTTACAAGAGGACTTAAAAGTGTGGAAAATGAACTGGGCTGTCAGCTGTTTCGGCGTATACGGGGTGGTATGGTGCCGACGCCGGAAGGGGAAACGGTGCTTTTCTGGGGGGAAAAGATAGTAAAGAGCTTGGAAAAACTTCCAGGAGACAGAGCGTGGTCGGAAAATGAGATCCGCTATCTTTTGTATATCCGGGAAAATGAAAGTATCTCCGGGGCCGCGGAAACGCTGTTCATTGCCCAGCCTTCCTTAAGCCAGGTGCTAAAAGAAATAGAAAATGAACTTGGCTTTGAGATCTTTAAAAGAGACCGTAATGGGGCTATGGAAACGGAACAGGGAAGCATTTTGCTGGATCAGTTGGAAACGGTATGGAAGCTGTGTAAGGCAATGAAGGAAAACTTAAGCGAGTTTCAGGAACTGAAAAAGGGAACAGTGACTATTGGTATTCCTATGAACCTGGGGGCATGTATCCTTCCTGTGGTAGTGCCTGTGTTCCGTAAATATTATCCCGGTGTGAATGTATTTATCCGGGAAAATAATTCCCAGGAACTGGAAAAAATGATGCTGTCCCATAAGGTGGATTTCTGCATCATGCATTTTCAGAAAGCGTTGGATGCCGTATGTTATGAGGAATTTTCAGATGATCCTTTTTATCTGGCAGTGCCGGAAATTTTTCAGTCACAGGTGTCCTGGCCGGAAGGAAAGCCATTAAATGCAGAGGATATAAGACAGTTAAAAAAGATCCCCTTTGTTATGGTGGCAAGCAGGCAGAAGCTGCGTCAGGTGGCAGATGAGATCTTAAGAAAAGCCGGGATCAAACCACAGATCTGCTGCACTACAAAGAGTATGGAAACAGCCAAGCGTCTGGCAGCCGGGGGAATGGGAGCTACGTTTTTGCCAAAGTCTTATATGACGCTGTATTCAGGGACAGAGGGGCTAAATTGTTATCCGCTGGATGAAGAATTAGGGGCTTCCTGGAAACTGGTGGCTGCCTATCCGGCAGATGAGAAGCTTTCCAGGGCTTCCAGGGAATTTCTGCGAATTTTAAGAGAATGTCTGGAGTAAAATATGGGGATGCGGATGTGCGGTATCTGAAAATAACGTTGCATTTTGCCTATGAAAAAATTGGTATGAAATGTATTTTACCTATTATAAATCCCGTACTATCATAAAGGTATAAAGAAGTATAGAAATATTTAACCATCTGTCGCAGCAGGCGATTGGGTGACTAAAAAATAACAGGTAAATAAATATCATATCAGAGAAAAGGAGAAGGAAAAATGAGCGCTATTTCACAGGCACAGGAAAAATTTGGGGAACTGATCCAGTCTGAGTTTGAACGGATCGAAAGAATGAAACAGGATACAGAAGTAAAAGATTTTTCAAAGCTGGATAAGATCGTTGTAGGTATTCTTCCAGGAGACGGCATTGGCCCCATTATCATGGAGCAGGCAGTCCGTGTGATCAAAGCCCTGATCCCGGATGAGATCGCTTCCGGCAAAGTAGAGCTGCGTCAGATTGAAGGCATGACCATTGAAAACAGGGCTGCAAAGCTTCAGAGTCTGCCGGATGATGTATTTGAAGAGATCAAAAAATGTGATGTTATCATTAAGGGACCTATGGTAACTCCAAGAGCCGGTGAACCATGGCCAAATCTGGTATCCGCAAACAGCCTGCTGCGCCGCGGTCTGGAGCTTTTTGCAGCAGTCCGTCCCATCCGTATCCCGGATAAGGGCATTGACTGGACTTTCTTCAGAGAAAATATTGAAGGCGAGTATATCTGGGGCAATAAGGGCATTCAGGTAGATGAGGATCTGGCAGTAGATTTTAAGGTACAGACCAAGCAGGGAAGCGAGCGTATTGCAAGAGCTGCTTTTGAGTTTGCAAGAAAGAATGGAAAGAAGAACGTGACCATTGTTACAAAGGCCAATATCGTAAAGCTGGCTGACGGAAACTTTATTAAGGTAGTGCGAAAAGTAGGAGAAGAATATCCTGAGATCGAGATCCAGGAGCGTCTGGTAGATGCTATGTGCGCGAAGATGCTGGATCCTGAATTCAATAAGGGGATTGAAGTAGTTGTACTTCCAAACCTGTATGGCGATATTGTAACGGATATTGCGGCTGAGCATCAGGGCGGACTGGGAACGGCATCTTCCTCTAATATTGGCAACAAATATGCCATGTTTGAGGCAATCCATGGAACCGCTCCATACCTGATGAGCCACGGAAGAGGTGAATACGCAGATCCAAGCTCCCTGATCCGTGCAGCAGGCATGATGTTAGCTCATATTGGCTACGCAGATAAAAAAGTCCTTCTGGAGAAGGCAATGGATGTATGCACTACAGAGAAGAAAGTGGTACTGACTACCTTTACAGAAGATGCAAGTGCAAAAGAGTATACTGATTATATTATTGAAACCATTGAGAAACTGAAATAAAAAGAAGACGAGATTATGAGAAAATTTAAAACCGTATTTATGCGCGGGGGCACCAGCAAAGGCTGCATGTTCCATAAAGAGGACCTTCCAGAGGACAGAAAAGAATGGGATAATATTTTCTTACAGTGTATGGGCGACCCGGACCCGAAGCAGATCGACGGTCTTGGCGGCACTGTATCTTCTAATAATAAGATTGTTATTGTTTGGAAAAGTGAAGAACCAGGTGTAGATGTGGAATATCTGGTAGGTCAGGTCATTGTGGGAAAGAGCCAGGTGGATTATAAGTCCAACTGTGGAAATATGACAGCGGCAGTAGGACCATTTGCAGTAGAAGAAGGAATGGTAGATATTGTAGAACCGATCACCACTGTGCGTATGTTAAATAAAAATACTAATAAATATATCAATGTGACCGTTCCCATTGATCCGGAAACAAAGACATTTGCCCAGGACGGAGACTGCGCTATTGCAGGCGTAGACGGAACGGCAGCAGAGTTAAAGGTCAGTTTCTTAAATCCGGCCGGTGCAAAGACGGGAAAGCTCCTTCCTACAGGAAATACAAAGGATGTGCTGGAGATACCGGGATTTGGGCCGATTGAAGCGACGATACTGGATGTGTCTAATCCTATGGTACTGGTCCGTGCAGAGGACATCGGTCTTACAGGCCGTGAACTGCCGGAAGAGGTAAATAATAATAAAGCAGCCAGTGAATTGTTAGAGAAGATCCGCGGCGCAGCCTGCTGTAAAATGGGTTTTGCAAAGGATTTAGGAGATGCAACAGCCAACAGCCCGGCAGTGCCGAAAGTAGGATTTTTCACAAAACCCCAGAGCTATGTGGATATTGCGGGAAAGCAGGTAAAGGCAGAAGATATGGACGTGTGCGCCCGTGTGATCTCTGTATTTAAGTGCCATAAGGCATGCCCGTTGACTTCTGCAAGCTCTATTTCTGTAGCATCTTTCCTGGAAGGAAGCCTGTTATATGAAACACTTGGAAAGCCGGAAGAAGGCAAGACAAGTGTGCGCATCGGTCATCCAAGCGGCGTCATGACCATGTACCCGGATCTGAAAGAGGAGAACGGGGAATTGATTCTGCCTGGCGTTGCAGTTCAGAGAACGGCAAGAAGGATCATGGATGGAACTGTGTACGTAAGAAATTAATAAACTGACAAACAGCCTGCGACAGCAGGCTGTGGAGCGCGATAGCGCGGGTTTGCGAGTCTAAGATTATAGGATTCTGCAGTCTGATGGGAAGTTTCCCATCGGCGCAGAGTCCTTTTTTTGTAATTTGCATACCATGGTAGTAAGTATGAAATACAGGAGCTTTTTTATGCCTGAAGCCTATATTACACTGACACCGGTCCACTGGCTTTATCTTGTGGGCGTGTTGGTGATCTTATTTACTATGATATTGCGAAAAGATACCCCGCTGGTCTGCATTGCCTTCCTTTTTGGGATCGGCCTTGTGGGGCAGAGAAGTCTGGCTGGGGGGATACAGACCATTTTCAGTTCTATTATCTATGCTATTAGTGAATTTAGAGAGGTGATCGCTACCATTGCCCTGGTGACGGCATTTTCTAAATGTCTTCAGGAGTTAGGAAGTGATGCTCTTTTGATGAAACCAGTGTCAAAGATCATGAGGACGCCGGCTGTTTCCTGGTGGATCTTAGGAACTATCATGTTTGTGTTTTCCCTGTTTTTGTGGCCATCACCGGCAGTTGCACTGGTAGGGGCAATTATACTGCCTATTGCAGTGCAGTCCGGTTTAACACCTCTGGCTGCGGCTATGGCAATGAATCTGTTCGGTCATGGATTCGCGTTAAGCTATGATGCTGTGATCCAGGGAGCTCCGGCTATTTCCGCAGGGGCAGCGGATATTTCCACAACGGACATTTTAAGCAAAGGACGGCCTTTGTTCTGGATCATGGGGCTTACTTGTGTGTGCAGCGCTTTTTTGCTTAATCGTGTGACCATAATTGGAAAGAGAAAGACTGAAGGGGACAATGAGAAAAAGAATACAGCAAATCTGAACCTGAAATGGAGTTCAGGTCAGCAGTTAGAAAAGACTGGAGATCCAGAAATAGCTGAAGTGACGGAAACGGGTGTAAAGCCGAAAAAGAAGAATTATTCTAGGACTGCCATGACTCTGGCGATCCTTACGCCTGTTGCCTTTATCGTGGATATCCTGTTCATGTTCCTGTTCAAATTAAAGGGTGGAGACGCTACCAGTTTGGTTGCAGGAACTGCGGTGCTCCTTATGTGTGTAGGCGCCATCATGGAGTTTAAAGCAGGATCACTTGAAAAAGTAACAGAATATGTAACAGACGGATTTTTATTTGCTATCCGTATTTTTGCTCCTGTTATTGTGATCGGGGCATTTTTCTTCTTAGGAGGAAATGGGATCACTCATATTTTAGGGGATTCCTATGAACGTGGTATTTTAAATGACTGGGCGCTGTGGCTGGCTCATCATGCGCCTTTAAACAGGTATATGACAGCGCTGCTGCAGCTGATCATCGGCGGTCTTACAGGACTGGATGGCTCCGGCTTTTCCGGCCTGCCACTTACTGGTGCGCTGGCTCGTACCTTTGGAACGGCCACTGGTGCTTCTATTCCGGTTCTTGCATGTCTGGGGCAGATCAGCGCTATTTTTATCGGCGGTGGAACGGTAGTGCCATGGGGATTGATCCCGGTAGCGGCTATCTGTAACGTGGACCCGGTGGAACTGGCGAGAAAAAATATGCTGCCGGTCTCCATTGGGCTTGTGTGTACGTTTCTGGCGGCCTGTGTGCTGCTGTAAAGTTCCGCCTGCGACAGCAGGCAGATAAGACGTACCGGTGAAGGAAACAAGAGCGTTTGAAGGATGTGTAACCATGAAAACAGGAGGCATTATATGTGCGGGATCGCAGGATTTTATCAAAGTCACTTTGATTATCCTACCAAAGAAGACCATTACCGGCGGATACTGGAAGGCATGGAAAAGGTACAAAAGCACCGGGGGCCGGATGAGCAGGGAAATTATCTGGATGCTCATTTTGGGCTTGCCCATGTAAGACTTTCTGTGCGTGATCTGGTCTCCGGGCGGCAGCCTATCCTTAAAAAAGCAGGAGATAAGACCTTCGGGATCGTATACAACGGGGAACTGTATAATACCAGGGAATTAAAAGAAGATCTACTGGAAAAAGGCTGGGAGTTTTCCACCACCAGCGACACAGAGGTGATCTTAACCGGCTATATGGAATATGGACCGGATTTTGTAAAGCAGATGAATGGTATTTTCGCATTTGCCATTATGGACCCGGTAAAAGATGCTTTGGTGCTGTTTCGTGACCGCCTGGGTGTAAAACCATTATTTTATACCTGTTTTAATGAGCAAGTCGTCTTTTCATCAGAGATCAAGGGCCTTTTCGCCTATCCGGGAGTTACGCCCAAACTGGATAAAAAGGGATTAAATGAGATATTCAGCAT
>CAVIPV010000121.1:0-8371 GCA_963644495.1 Prevotella sp.
TTTTGACCTTGGGACCCGCCAAAAACATGAGTAAGAAGCCATTTTTTGAAGAAAAATGAGCGGATTACGAATGTTTTTAGAATTGCGAGAGTGCAAAGCACGTAGCAATTCGGTATCAGAGGGGTCAAAATACCTTTTGACCCCAACATCATTATATCAAAGCGGATCAGCCAAAGTATCTCTTTAACAGACCTGCGAATGCTTTGCCGTGGCGTGCTTCGTCTTTAGCCATCTCATGAACGGTGTCATGAATTGCATCCAGGTTAGCTGCTTTTGCTCTCTTTGCCAGATCATATTTGCCTGCAGTAGCGCCGTTCTCAGCAGCAACTCTCATTTCCAGATTCTTCTTGGTAGATGGGGTAACAACTTCGCCTAACAGTTCAGCGAACTTAGCTGCATGCTCCGCTTCTTCATAAGCTGCCTTCTCCCAGTAAAGGCCGATCTCCGGATAGCCTTCTCTGTGAGCAACACGAGCCATAGCCAGATACATACCAACTTCAGAGCACTCACCTTCAAAGTTAGCTCTTAAATCAGCCATAATATCTTCCGGGGAACCCTGTGCAACACCTACTTCATGCTCGCATGCCCAGCTGGTCTCATCAGCAGACTGCTCTTTGAACTTGGAAGCCGGAACACCGCACTGTGGACATTTCTCAGGTGCCTGCTCTCCCTCATAAACATAACCGCATACTGTACAAACCCATTTCTTCATAATGATATTCTCCTTTTCTTTTTTAGATTAAAATTTAGTGGTATAGGAGATCGAAGCTTTCTGATCTCCTGTAGAGTTTCTTTGCTGTAATCAATAATAGTAATGATTACTGATATTAATATAAAGTATTTTGTGCTGTTTGTCAAGAGAAATTCTCAATAAATTTTATTTCTTTCTCTAAAAGTTCAGCTGTGCGCCGGTGCTTTTTAATTGCTCTGTTTAAGAGTATTCTCCGCCTCATCTTTTTCCATACATTGATCGCAGCGACCGTAAAATAAAATAGAATGACTGTCGATCTTTCCAGGTGCTTTTGCCTGGACAGAAGCGTTCAGATCTGTCATCTCATCCAGATCCATGTCATAGACCTGTCCGCACTCTTTACATACGAAATGGTAATGAGGTGCCGCATTTCCGTCATAGTGATCCGGACCGTTTCCACAGGTCAGCTTCAGGATCTCACCTGTCTCCACCAGCAGGTTCAGGTTACGATATACCGTCCCCAGACTGATATTTGGAAATTCTTCCCGGATGCTGGCGTATAGAGCGTCTGCCGTGGGATGATCGTGTCTGCTCATCAGGTTGGCTTTGATGGATTCTCTCTGACGGCTATACTTTAATGTTTTCATAGGCGTCTCCTTATTGATAAAACATAATAACAATAATTATTACTGTTTTAATATAACAAAAGAAGAAACGAAAGTCAAGGGGGCTTTTCGTTTCTTTTGGGGATTTTTAAATCGCATCTGCACTCAGCGGCAGCCCTGCAGCGGACGGAATATGCTCCAATGCAATACGCACGAATTCATGGGTGGCACGGGACATGTAGTGGCCTTTGTGGTAGCCGATAGCCAGTGTGCCGTGTGCTCTTGGGTAGTTTAGGGAGAACAGGTTCAGGCCCGCCTGGTTCATAAGGGAGTCTTTGTAGGCATTTAAGCTCTGCTTGGTGGACATGAACATACGGGGATAGAAGGTGATCCCCATTCCCTGGGCACTAAGGGCCAGAACTGTTTCAATATTTTCTGTTTCCAGAACAATGTGGGGAGAAATCTGGCTGTCTTCAAAGATCTCATCTGCAATGGTACGTACCCGGTTTCCTTTCTTTAACAGGATAAAAGGGCAACTTTCCAGAAGCCGCACATCTGCAGACTGGTAAAGCTTTGTTTTGATCTCCTCAAACCGGTCCGGATAAGCCTTGCGGATCACTTCGTCGGGAACCACTAAAAGGATCTCTTCACGGCAGATGGGCACAGTAGCTACATTTTCTGCTGTAAATGGAAGAAGGTCGATCATCAGGTCAATATTTCCGTGGAGCAGATCGTTTGCCAGCTCGCTGGAATTGCCCTCAGCCAGATGCAGTTCGATCCCTGGAAATTCTCTCTGATATGTAGGAAGAATCTCAGGAAGGATAAAACGGCCTCTGGTATGGGAAACACCAATGGAAAGCTGACCGGTGGAGAAGTCCTTGATATCAGAGATTTCCTTATAGGTCTCATCTTTTAAGTCCAGAAGCTGTCTGGCCCGTGTCTGGAGCGCCTGTCCCGCATAGGTGAGAGTCAGCGGGGAAGTACGGTTAAATAAAACAACGTCAAATTCCTTTTCCAGGTTGGAGATATGGTTGCTTAATGACTGCTGGGAGATATAAAGGCGCTTGGCAGCGCGGGTAAAGTTTAATTCTTCAGCAGCCACCAGAAAATATTCCAGGTTCAGAAAGTTGATCATAAGGCAGTGTTCCTTTCTGCAGCTTTTCGGAAAGCTTCATTTTCAGCAAGAAGCTGTTCCAGTTTTGGAATGTAGGCAGCTGCTTTTTCTAAAGAAGTGTTGACGATCAGTTCTTCCGGGAAATGCATTTCCTCTAAAAATGCATGTGCCAGAGCATGATTTCCCACATCGGCTTCGCAGTGAGCATCACTGTCAATGATAATAGAAGTGCCATAACGTATGCAGGCTGCTAAAAGCACCTTGTAGTTTTCTCTTGCACCTTTGCGGGCACCTAAAGGATTTAAGGAAGTATTATTTACCTCCAGTAATTTGTGGTTCTTTGCTGCTGCTTTTGCTACTTCTGTCCAGTCAGCAGGCAGTCTGGAATCATCAGGATGTCCGATGATATTTACATAAGGATTTTCCAGTACATTGAGGTAAGCTCTTGTGTAGTCGGCAACAGAGCCGGTGTTGTCAATACAGGGAGTATGGAGACTGGCAACTGTGTAGTCGATCTTCTTTAAATAATATTCACTGAGATCCACATTTCCGTCAAAGTCTAAAATATTCAGTTCCGCGCCCATGATCACCGGCACGCCCCGGATCACTCTTGGAAGCACTTTGAAATTGGTGAAATAAAATTCGTGACAGGTACCAGGCATAGCAGGGGCATGTTCTGTACAGCCGTAAAGTGCCAGTCCCTTATCAGCCGCAGCCTGAGCCATTTCATATAAAGTATTGTAAGCGTGGCCGCTGGCAATGGTATGTGTGTGAAGGTCTAAAATGTCTTTCATGGATATAAAATACCTCTTAAATGAAAAAAATAGATGTCAAAGCAAGTATAGCATAGGGAATTAAGGGAGAAAAGAGCAAAAAAAAGAAAAAACCGGCGCAATTTTCCCAAGAAAACGGTGGAAATATGTAACGGCAGTAGGTTATAATGTGTGTAAGCAATGAGCAGT
The DNA here is from genome assembly GCA_963644495.1 of Prevotella sp. Taxonomy (GTDB): domain Bacteria; phylum Bacillota; class Clostridia; order Lachnospirales; family Lachnospiraceae; genus Enterocloster. Next base: position 3,373 of record CAVIPV010000121.1, read on the forward strand.
GCCAAAGGATGCAGATGACGATCTGCCTGCTTACAGGCGAGAGCGTCAGATCAGACTTTGATAGGGCGAATGCCCGACAGCGAGGAAAAGCAAAGCTTTTTCGAGCGCCGCACTGCGGACTAAAAAAATGAGCGGAGGAGAATACAATGAGTGAAGAAATGAACAAACAGCAGGAAGAAGAAGTAAAAGCAGAAGCACCGGCAGAGACCATGGAAGATTATGCAGCAGAGCTGGAAGCTTCTTATAAAGCATTTGATGAGAGACACTTTGAACTTCCGGAAGCGGATGATGCAGAAGGAGAAAAGTGGGCTGAGTTTGCACAGATGATGGCAGACCGTACTATTGTGAAGGTTAAGATCTCAGAGGTTGTAAAAGGCGGAGTTGTTGCATTTGTAGACGAAGTAAGAGCATTTATCCCGGCTTCCCAGTTATCTACAGAATATGTTGAGAAGTTAGAAGACTGGCAGGGAAAGAGCGTTGAGACTGTGATCATTACCGTTGATCCGGAAAAGAAGAGACTGGTACTTTCCGGCCGTGAAGTTGAAAAGGAGAAGAAGGCAGAAGCACGCAAAGAGCGTCTGACTCAGTTTAAGGCCGGAGATGTAGTGGAAGGAACCGTAGACAGCATCAAAGATTACGGCGCATTTGTAAAACTGGCAGATGGCATTGACGGACTGGTACACATTTCCCAGATCAGCACCCAGCGCATTAAGCATCCGGGGGCAGTATTAAAAGAAGGACAGACTGTAAAGGTAAAGATTTTATCTATTGCAGACGGAAAGATCAGCCTGAGCATGAAAGCTCTCATCGAACAGGAGACTGAGGAAGAAGAACACGAAACATTTGATTACAAAGAAACAGCATCCGCCACAACAGGACTGGGAGATCTGTTAAAAGGACTGAAGCTGTAGAAAGGGGCCTAAATGTCAGTAATCCCCAAGACCGGTGATCAGGTGGATCAGTGGCGGTCCGTGATGTTTCTGTACGATTCAGCCTTGAAGAAGCTGAACACAAAAATAGAGATATTAAACAATGAATTTGTGAACCGCTACGATCATAACCCGATCGAACACATTAAATCCAGACTGAAAACAGCGGACAGTATTGTAAAAAAGCTGAAAAAAGACGGATGCGAAGTGACCATCGACAATATGATGAACCATTTAAGCGATATTGCCGGGATCCGCATCATCTGTTCTTTTACCTCTGATATTTACCAGATTGCAGAGATGATCGCAGCTCAGGGCGATATTACCGTGGTCCATGTAAAGGATTATATTAAAAATCCAAAGCCAAATGGATACAAGAGTTATCATATGGTAGTAACAGTGCCGGTCTATCTTACAGATGGACCGGTAGAGACAAAGGTTGAGATCCAGATCCGTTCTGTAGCAATGGATTTCTGGGCCAGCTTAGAGCACAAGATCGCCTATAAGTTTGAAGGCAATGCGCCGGAAGGACTGCTGCATGAGTTAAAAGACTGTGCAGATGTGGTAGATATGCTGGATAAAAAGATGTTCTCTTTAAATGAGGCGATCACCGCCTATGCAAAGGAACATCCTGATACAGACCCGAACAGGGAACAGATATGAAATTATTCTTGAAACTTACAGATGAAGTAATGAAGCAGAACCTGCGCCAGCTGGTATTATGTACTCTTTTATACCGGCTGGTTGCAGGTATATTCTATATTAAGACGGTAAATGGTATTTTAAGGTTCTCACTGCATATGGCGGGGTACAGCTACCTTACCATAGGCAATCTGAGGGCTTTTCTGCTGCGCCCTGTTACCGTTCTTGCGGTTATCCTTATCCTGTTTTTAGGAATGGCATTTCTGCTGCTGGAAACAGGTTCTATGATAACGGCCTATCATTCTTCCATTTATTTAAGAAGGATCAATGCGGTATCCATTTTTTTAGGCGGACTTGGCGCAGCTGTAAATGAATTTCGCAAGAAAAACTGGCGGCTTTTATTTGCTGTCCTTGGAAATTATATTTTAATGAACTGTTATTTTCTGGTGCGTATCCTGACACGTATGAAACCGGTGAATTTTGTATTATACGAGATCATCCATACAACGGGGACCAGAATGGCGCTGGTAGTGGGAAGTGTTCTTCTCACTGTTTTTTCTGTGCCGGCTATGATGGTATTTTTTGCCTGTATGCTGGAACAGAAGAACTTTAAGGATGGAATCGCAGAAAGCAGGCGGCTCTTAAAGGGAAAATGGCCCCGGGCGGTGCTGCTTTTAGTAGTGTTGAACCTGTTCCTTATTTTGGGACTGATCCTTTTATATGGGGCCGTTATGGTGATTGCAGCAGTTCTTGTAACCTTATTTGCAAAGGCCTATACGGCTACCGCTGTGATGGCAACAGTCAGCTACCGCATTGAATGGCTGATCCTGTTCTTAGGATCTGCAATAGCCACTTCCGTTGATTTTGGAGCAATGACTGTTTTGTATCATCAGTTTGGCGGTACGTCACCGATCCCGGCAGATGAATATGATTTCCCAAAGAACCGGAAAGGCTATACTAAGAAACGCTGGTTTTTTATATTAACAGCTGTATTTTCAGGAATTGCTGCCTTTATGGTTTTTGATATGGTGTACAATGGAAATTCGCCGGATCAGGCGATCTTGTCCCAGGTGGAGATCACAGCCCACAGAGGCAGTTCAAAACATGCTCCGGAAAATACCATGGCAGCAATCAAAGAAGCTATTGATGAAATGGCAGATTACAGCGAGATCGATGTGCAGTTGTCAGAAGACGGCGTGCCGGTGGTCTGTCATGACTTAAACCTGGCCCGTGTGGCCGGTGTGGATATTCCTTTAAAAAATCTTACCTTTGACCAGTTAGAGCAGTTAGACGTGGGAAGCCATTTCAGCTCCCGGTTTGCAGGGGAGAAGATCCCATCTCTGGAAGAAGTCCTGGAAGCCTGTAAGGGACATATCCGCTTAAATATCGAATTAAAAAGCATAGGCACCAAAAGCCCGCTGCCGGAAATGGTAGCAGAAATGATAAAAGAAAAAGGAATGGAAGACCAGTGTGTGATCACTTCTGTTGCTTTGGATTATCTGAAAAGGGTGAAAGAGGCAGAGCCTGAACTTAAGACCGGCTATATCCTTGCGGCAGCCTATGGTTCTTATTATAAAAATGAATCTGTGGACTTTATCAGTATCCGCTCCAGTCTGGTGACAAAAAAACAGATCGAAGCGGCTCATGAATATGGTAAAGCGATCCATGTGTGGACGGTCAACAGCCGTTCTGAGATCGAACAGATGGCCCTTATGGGCGTGGATAATATTATTACAGATTATCCGGCAAGAGCAAAGGAAGTGCTGTATCAGCCGGATGTAGCAAAGAATTTACTGACATATATCCGAATGGTGATGAAATAGGAGGAAAACACATTGAGAGCAGTACTGCAGAGAGTGACCAGGGCAAGTGTCACAGTAGACGGAGAAGTTCTGGGGAAAATTGGAAAAGGATTTATGATCCTCTTAGGTGTAGAGGATGCAGATACAGAGGAAATTACGGACAAAATGGCAGACAAGATCTGCAAGCTGCGTATTTTTGAAGATGAAAATGGAAAGACCAATTTAAGTCTTGCAGATGTAGGGGGAGAATTGCTGGTGATCAGCCAGTTTACTCTTTATGCAGACTGCAAAAAAGGCAACCGCCCAAGCTTTGTAAAAGCAGGTGCGCCGGATATGGCAGAACGCTTATATGAGCATTTTATGGAGCGGTGCAGAATGTATGTGGACGTGGTGGAAAAGGGACAGTTTGGCGCAGATATGAAGGTGGAGCTGTTAAATGACGGTCCGTTTACACTGATGTTAGAAAGTGAGCAGCTCTTTAATAAATAGGAAGAGCGGGCAACAAAGAAGATAGTTATTTTAGAAAGGACAGCCATGGAACTGGTGTTATACTACAGTACGGGAGATCCCCGTATGAAAAAACAGGAAATGATGATGAAAAGCGTTCTGGTGCGCATGGGAGTGAAGATCCGCAATGTAACCCCGGACCAGGTGCTGGAGTCAGTAGGTTATCTGGCCGGTGTGCCGGGATTTGAAAAGCGGGAAGTACCGGAGCAGGGGAAAACAGAAGAAATGCCTCAGATCACAGAGCAGATGCTGGTCATGAAGGATTTTACCAGCCGACGTATTGACACCCTTCTTTTAAATCTGCGGAAGGCAAAAGTGCCGAAGATCAATTTAAAAGCCGTTGTTACAGAGCAGAATGCAGGCTGGAGCTTTTATCATCTTTATGAGGAAATCGGGGAAGAACACCGCAAGATGAACGGAGGCGCGCAGTAATGGAAAGTCCCACCAGGCAGAGGCAGCTGGAAGAACTGGACCAGGTAGAGCTTTGCACCCGCATTTTGTACCAGTCCCGGAATGAATTATATGTAAATATGCACTTTCTGGATGTGTCCTTAAGCAGTCTTGGTTTTGAGGCAGACTGGAACAGAAACGGGATCGCCTGTGACGGAGCAGTGATCTATTATGGCCCTGCATTTATTTTAGACCTTTACAAAAAGGGGCGTCAGGTGGTAAACCGTTATTATCTGCACACTTTATTCCACTGCCTGTTCTGTCATCTGTATACAAGAAAAGGCAGAGAGAAGGAAATGTGGGATCTGGCCTGTGATATTGCCATGGAGTCAGTGTTAGACGGCATGTATGAAAAATGCATCCATGTGCCCCAAAGTCCATTAAGAAGAGAGACCTATCTGCGTATCCGCAGATTTTTAACAGGAAATAAGACTTCCGGCGCTTCCAGTGAGGAAGAGCGGAAAGTGGTCTTAACAGCAGAGCGGCTTTATCATGCACTTATGGAAATGGCTCTTCCAGAGCGCAGATTACGTCAGCTGCAGGCAGAATTTCATGTAGATGACCATGATCTGTGGGAGCAGGAGCCGGATCCGTCCGCTGCTATGACCCGTCAGAACCAGTGGAATGACAACAGAGAGCGGATGCAGACCCAGATGGAAACCATGGGAT
>CAVIPV010000122.1:0-8360 GCA_963644495.1 Prevotella sp.
TGCCTGCGCTATTGCAGCAGTGATCTCCCAGATTGGAGATCTGGCGGCATCTGCTATTAAGAGAAACCACAATATTAAGGACTACGGTCATCTGATCCCGGGCCATGGGGGCATCCTGGATCGTTTTGACAGCATGATATTTACGGCTCCGGCTATTTATTTTGCAGTTACCTTTTTGAAATAGGTAATTTAAGCAGGACCGCATGATTTTAAGCATTTCCTTTACAAAAGGAGAATAATTATGGTAAAGAACATATCTATTCTGGGTTCTACCGGTTCTATCGGCACCCAGACATTAGAGGTAGTAAGATACAATAAAGATATTAAGGTAACAGCTCTGGCTGCTGGTTCCAACGTAGATCTCATAGAAAAACAGATCCGGGAATTTAAGCCGGAGATCGCCTGCCTCTGGAGCGAGGAAAAGGCAAAGGAACTGAAAGAAAGAGTAAAAGATCTGGATGTAAAAGTCCTTTCCGGTATGGATGGCCTGATCGCAGTGGCTACCGAGCCGAAGGCTGAGATCGTAGTGACGGCAGTTGTGGGAATGATCGGTATCCGGCCTACCATCGCTGCCATGGAAGCAGGAAAAGACATTGCTCTGGCAAATAAGGAAACACTGGTTACAGCCGGTCATATTATCATGCCACTGGCTAAGAAAATGGGCGTAAAGATCCTTCCGGTAGACTCGGAACACTCTGCTATTTTCCAGTGCCTTCAGGGCGCAGCAGGAAACAAGATCCACAAGATCTTATTAACAGCTTCCGGCGGCCCCTTTAGAGGATGGAAGAGAGAGCAGCTGGAAAAAGTCCAGGTAGAAGATGCCTTAAAGCATCCAAACTGGTCCATGGGCCACAAGATCACTATTGACTCATCTACCATGGTCAATAAGGGACTGGAAGTAATGGAAGCCGGCTGGCTTTTTGATGTATCTTTAGACCAGATCCAGGTCGTGATCCAGCCTGCAAGTATTATCCATTCTATGATCGAATACGAGGACGGCGCAGTGATCGCCCAGTTAGGTACACCGGATATGAAGCTGCCCATCCAGTATGCATTATATTATCCGGAAAGACGTTTCCTTCCGGGAGACAGACTGGATTTTACAAAGCTTCGTGAGATCACCTTTGATGTACCGGATCCGGAGACCTTTAAGGGCTTAAAACTGGCTTATGAGGCTGGAAAAACAGGTGGAAGCATGCCGACTGTATTTAATGCGGCTAATGAGCTGGCAGTCAGCCTGTTTTTAAAGAAACAGATCCCATACCTGATCATTCCGGATATGATCCAGGCGTCTATGGAGCATCATAAGAAAGTGGATGCGCCGGATGTAGACCAGATCCTGGCAGCAGAAGCAGAGACTTATGACTTTATCCGGTCAAAATGGAATGTTTAGTGAATTTTTAATTTTTGGATCATAATGAGTTTTAAATGAAAATGGGAAAGGATGAATAAAATCCGATGAATATTGTACTGGCAGTGCTGATCCTTGGGGGAATCATCCTGTTCCATGAACTTGGACATTTTATCTTCGCAAAATTAAGCGGTATTGAAGTGACAGAATTTTCCCTGGGAATGGGACCAAGGCTTTTCAGCTTTGTAAAAGGAGAGACCAGATATTCTTTAAAAATACTTCCTTTTGGCGGTTCCTGTGCCATGTTGGGAGAAGATGAGGACGCAGAAGGAGACAGAGCCTTTAATAATAAGCCTGTGCTTAACCGTATTGCAGTAGTGGCAGGCGGGCCTTTATTTAATTTCCTTCTGGCCTTTTTACTGTCTCTTGTGATCGTAGGCTGTGCAGGCGGCTTTTATGAGCCGGTAGTGGTAGGCGTAGAAGAAGGATATCCGGCCAAACAGGCGGGTATCCTTCCGGGAGATGTGATCACAAAGGTAGACCACAGAGCGGTTCATTCTTATCGTGATCTGACACCTTATCTTACAGCTCATCCCCATCAGGATGTGACTATTACTTGGAAGCATACGGATGAAAATGGAAAGACAGAGAAAAAGTCGGCAAAGATCACACCGGTCTATATTGACAGGACCGGCCAGTCCATGATCGGCGTGCGCTTTGATGCCACTCTTCAGAAGATCACCAATCCTGTGCAGCTGATCGTACAGTCGGTTTATGAGGTGGAACACTGGATCTGCTATGTATTTGACAGCCTTCACCTGATGGTTGTAGGCAAAGTGACAGCAGATGATATCAGCGGTCCTGTAGGCATTGTTACCACCATTGATCAGACAGTGGAGCATGCAGCACCTGCAGGAAAAAAAGTGGTCGCTGTCCTTCTTATGAACTTTGCTGTTCTTTTAAGTGCCAATCTGGGCGTGATGAACCTGTTCCCTATTCCTGCTTTAGATGGCGGACGCCTGGTATTCCTGATCATTGAAGCCATACGCAGAAAGCCCATTGACCGGGAAAAAGAGGGAATGGTCCATGCTGCGGGAATGATCTTCCTGCTGGTGCTTATGGTATTTATACTGTTTAATGATGTAAGAAAGCTGTTATAAGCAAACACAAGACGCGCCTGTGGCGCGCTCTTTGAAATGTGCTGTGCGCCCTTGATTTAAGCGACGTACAGTTGTGATATCTTAGGAATAAAAAAGAGGAAAAAAACATGAGCAGAAAGGATACAAAAGTTGTTCATATTGGAGACCGGGTGATCGGCGGGGGAAATCCCATCCTCATCCAGTCCATGTGTAATACAAAAACAGAGGATGTAAAAGCCACTGTAGCCCAGATCTTAAGCCTGGAAAAAGCAGGCTGCGACATTATCCGTGTGGCTGTGCCTACTATGAAGGCGGCAGAAGCTCTTAAGGATATAAAAAAAGAGATCCATATCCCGCTGGTGGCAGATATCCATTTTGATTACCGCTTGGCAATTGCAGCTATGGAAAACGGAGCTGACAAGATCCGCATCAATCCAGGCAATATCGGCAGTACAGACCGTGTAAAAGCAGTGGTAGAGAGGGCGAAAGCTGGAAATATCCCCATCCGTGTAGGCGTAAACAGCGGATCTCTTGAAAAGGATCTGGTAGAAAAATATGGCGGCGTAACAGCAGAAGGTATTGTAGAAAGCGCTTTGGATAAAGTACATCTCATCGAAGATATGGGCTATGACAATCTGGTCATCAGCATCAAATCTTCTGATGTACTGATGTGCGTTAAAGCCCATGAACTGATCACCTCCAGGACTGATCATCCTCTTCATGTAGGTATTACAGAGGCCGGAACCTTATTTTCCGGAAATATTAAATCAGCAGTGGGACTTGGCATTATCCTGTATCAGGGCATTGGAGATACCATCCGCGTTTCCCTTACAGGTGATCCTGTGGAAGAAATCAAATCTGCCCGCCAGATCCTTAAAACACTGGGACTTAGAAAAGGCGGCGTAGAAGTAGTTTCATGTCCAACCTGCGGCCGTACCCGTATTGACCTGATCCACCTTGCAAATCAGGTGGAGACCATGGTTTCCGGTATGGAAGGCTTAGACGGCGTAAAAGTAGCGGTTATGGGCTGTGTGGTTAATGGACCTGGGGAAGCCAGAGAAGCGGATATCGGTATTGCAGGCGGTGTAGGAGAAGGCCTGATCATTAAAAAAGGTGAGATCTTACGAAAAGTACCGGAAGAGGATCTGTTAAATTCTCTTCGTGGTGAACTGGAAGCAATGGCAGAAGCAAGAAAGAAGTAATCTGAATGGCAAAAGGTTTTTTAGAAGTATTTCCAACTCTTAATATTGCAGAGCCTTTAAAGGAGCTTTTAGCTTTGGCAGAAGTAGAAAAAGTTACTTCTGCCAGAGATAGAAGCTCTATTCGTGTTTATATGAAGAGCACAAGGCTGATCCATAAACAAAATATCTATGATCTGGAACGGGGCATCAAAGACCAACTGTTCCCGGACAAGCAGATCACCATTAAGATCCAGGAAAAATACAGACTGTCCGGACAGTATACACCGGAGAAGCTTTTAAAGATGTATAAGGACAGCCTGCTGCTGGAATTAAAGCACTACAGTATCGTAGAATACAGCATGTTCCGCAAGGCTCAGATCATCTTTGAAGATGAAGGGAAAATGGTGCTTACGGTAGAAGATACCATGGTAAACCGGGATAAGACCAATGAATTAAAGCGTGTTCTGGAAAAGGTATTTAACGAGCGATGCGGTCTGCCGGTAGAAGTGGCATTCCAGTATATCCCGGCAAAGGAAAATGACCGCAGAAAGCAGATCGAACAGAAGTTAGAGAGAGAAGCCCAGGCTATTTACTGGCAGAACCATAAGGATGAATTAGATAAAGTGGCTGGCGGAGAAAATATCTCACAACTCGTCACAACACAAAATGGTAATGAGAAAAAAACTCAGCCAAAAGATGCGATCATCATGGATGTTCCTATGCCGGAAGCAGCTCCCTGGGATGCCCTTATGGATCAGGCGGCTTCCGGGAATGTTCCTGGAAATGATGAGATTATTTCTCCTGTATCAGAGGGAGTTAAGCCGGTGGATGCAGGAAAGCCGGCAGCTGCTAAACCACAGTCAGGCGGCAAAACGGAAAAACCTCAGCTAAACAAAGGCAGAAAAGGCTGGGGACGAGAAAAAGACTCAGGCTTTGGAGAAGACAGAAAATTCTCTGTTAAGCGTTCTAATAATCCGGATGTACTCTATGGACGTGACTTTGAAGATGATTTTATGGAGATCGAGAAGATCGACGGAGAGATCGGAGAAGTTACATTACGTGGACAGATTTTAACTTGTGAAAGCCGTGAGCTGCGCAGCGGTAAGTTTATCCTTACTTTTGATATAACAGACTTTACAGATACCATTACTGCCAAAATGTTTATCCGCCCGGAGATCTTTAACGAAGTCAAGGACATGATCAAAACCGGCATGTTCATTAAGATCAAAGGCGTTACTACTATTGACAAGTTTGACGGAGAACTGACTTTAGGTTCCATTGTAGGCATTAAGAAAGCCGATGACTTTACCACCAAGCGCATGGACAATGCTCTGGAAAAACGAGTGGAGCTGCACTGCCACACAAAGATGAGCGATATGGACGGCGTTTCTGAGGTAAAGAGCATTATCAAGCGGGCAAAAAAATGGGGTATGTCCTCGATCGCTGTTACAGACCATGGCTGCGTTCAGGCTTTCCCTGATGCAAACCATGCACTGGATAAAGGGGATACCTTTAAGATCTTATATGGTGTGGAAGGCTATCTGGTAGATGATACCAAACAGCTGGTAGAAAATTCCAAAGGACAGACCTTTGCAGATACCTATGTTGTTTTTGATATTGAGACCACCGGTTTCAGCCCTGTAAAGAACCGTATTATTGAAATCGGCGCTGTAAAAGTGGTAGACGGTGTGATCACGGACAAGTTTTCTACCTTTGTAAACCCGGACGTGCCGATTCCATTTGACATTGAAAAACTGACCAGTATCAATGACGCTATGGTTCTGCCGTATCCAAAGATTGATGTGATCTTACCCCAGTTTCTGGACTTTGTAGGAGATGCAGTGCTGGTAGCTCACAATGCCAGCTTTGACGTAGGCTTTATCGGTCATTATGCAGAAGCCTTGGGACTGCCATTTTCACCGACTGTACTGGATACGGTGTCTTTGGCAAGACTTCTTCTGCCGAACTTAAACAGATTTAAACTGGATACAGTAGCGAAAGCATTAAACATTTCCCTGGAAAATCATCACCGGGCAGTAGATGACGCGGGAGCCACAGCGGAGATCTTTGCAGCCTTTGTAAAAATGCTGCGGGAGCGTGATATTGAGGATCTGGACCATTTAAATGAGTCAAGCACCATGGATGCCCAGACCATTATGAAGCTGCCTACCAACCATGTGATCATTCTGGCCAAAAATGACCTGGGACGTATCAATTTATACCGTCTGGTCAGCTGGTCCCATCTGGATTATTATTCCAGACGTCCCCGTATTCCAAAGAGCGTTCTGGACAAGTACAGAGAAGGCTTACTGATCGGTTCTGCCTGCGAGGCAGGCGAGCTGTACCAGGCTCTTCTTCGTGGTGCTCCTGATGCGGAGATTGCCAGACTGGTGAATTTCTACGATTATCTGGAGATCCAGCCTTTGGGCAACAACGCTTTTATGCTGCGGGATGAGAAGAGTACTGTAAAAACAGAAGAAGACCTGATGGAGATCAACAAAAAGATCGTAGATCTGGGAACTCAGTTTGGAAAGCTGGTGTGCGCTACCTGTGACGTTCATTTCCTGGATCCTCAGGATGAGGTTTACCGGCGCATCATCATGGCTGGTCAGGGATTTAAAGATTCTGATGATCAGGCGCCTTTATATCTGCGTACAACAGAAGAGATGTTAGAAGAATTTGCCTATCTTGGGCCGGATAAGGCTTATGAGGTAGTAGTTACCAATACCCGCAAGATCTCCGATATGTGTGAAAAGATCGCGCCTGTACGCCCGGACAAGTGTCCGCCGGTCATCCCGGATTCTGATAAGACCTTAACAAAGATCTGCTATGACCGTGCTCATGAGATGTATGGGGAAGATCTTCCGAAGATCGTAACAGACCGTCTGGAGCGGGAGCTCCATTCCATTATCACCAATGGATTCGCCGTTATGTACATCATTGCCCAGAAACTGGTTTGGAAGTCCAATGAGGACGGATATCTGGTAGGTTCCCGAGGTTCTGTTGGTTCTTCCTTTGTAGCTACCATGTCCGGTATTACAGAGGTAAATCCATTAAGCCCTCACTATCATTGTCCAAAGTGCCGTAATTATGATTTTGACTCTGAAGAAGTGCGTAAATTCTCCGGTATGGCAGGCTGCGATATGCCGGATAAAAAGTGCCCGGTATGCGGAACACCTTTGCAGAAAGACGGTTTTGATATCCCCTTTGAGACCTTCCTTGGATTCAAAGGGGATAAGGAGCCTGATATCGACTTAAACTTCTCCGGTGAGTACCAGAGTAAGGCCCATGACTATACAGAGGTTATTTTCGGTAAAGGTCAGACTTTCCGAGCAGGTACCATTGGTACGCTGGCAGATAAGACGGCTTTCGGTTATGTAAAGAAATATTATGAGGAAAGGGGAACCAGAAAGCGTAACTGTGAGATCAACCGTATTGTTCAGGGCTGTGTTGGCGTGCGCCGTACTACTGGCCAGCATCCGGGCGGTATCATCGTACTGCCTTTAGGGGAAGAGATCTATTCCTTTACACCGGTACAGCACCCGGCAAACGATATGACCACCTCTACGGTTACCACACACTTTGATTACCATTCCATTGACCACAACCTGTTAAAGCTGGATATCCTCGGACACGATGATCCGACCATGATCCGTATGCTTCAGGACCTGATCGGTCTGGATCCTGTTAAAGATATTCCGCTGGACAGCCCGGAGGTTATGAGCCTGTTCCAGAATACTTCTGCACTGGGGATCACACCGGATGACATCGGCGGCTGTCCTTTGGGAGCTCTTGGCGTGCCGGAGTTTGGTACTGATTTTGCGATGCAGATGCTTCTGGACACCAAGCCGAAATATTTCTCCGACCTGGTTCGTATTGCCGGTCTGGCTCATGGTACAGACGTATGGCTGGGAAATGCACAGACGCTGATCCAGGAAGGAAAAGCTACCATTCAGACAGCTATCTGTACCCGAGATGATATTATGATCTACCTGATCGCCCGGGGAATGGAACAGGGACTTTCCTTTACCATCATGGAGAGCGTTCGAAAAGGTAAAGGCTTAAAGCCGGAGTGGGAAGAAGATATGAAAGCCCACGGGGTACCGGACTGGTATATCTGGTCCTGTAAGAAGATCAAGTACATGTTCCCCAAGGCCCATGCGGCAGCCTACGTTATGATGGCATGGCGTATTGCCTACTGTAAGATCTTTTACCCGCTGGCTTATTATGCGGCCTTTTTCAGTATCCGTGCCAGCGCTTTTTCCTATGAGATCATGTGTCAGGGAAGAGATAAGCTGGAATATTACCTGGCAGATTATAAGAAACGGTCTGACAGTCTTTCAAAGAAGGAGCAGGATACCTTGCGTGATATGCGTATCGTCCAGGAAATGTATGCAAGAGGCTTTGATTTTGTGCCTATTGACATTTACAAGGCAAAAGCAAGACATTTCCAGATCATAGACGGCAAGCTGATGCCTTCTCTAAGCAGTATTGACGGTTTGGGCGAAAAAGCGGCGGAAGCAGTGGTGGATGCAGTCAAGGACGGTCCGTTCCTGTCAGTAGAAGATTTCTCCAGCCGTACCAAGGTAAATGGAACCATCTGTTCTTTAATGTCTGACCTGGGACTGCTTAAGGATCTTCCTCAGTCTAATCAGCTATCGTTGTTCGACAGCTTTGAAAGGTAAAAAT
>CAVIPV010000123.1:0-8341 GCA_963644495.1 Prevotella sp.
TGAGCGCAACGTAATACATGGGAAATAACAACAAAAAGAGAAGGGGCATATTTCATCCTCTTCTCTTTTTTAAATCTATCTTTTATTATTTCTCTGTGATCTCAAATATCTTCCAGCCCTTCCGGCCATGTCCCACTGCATACTGCCTTGTGACATTTTCCTCTGTTCCATCCGTTCTTTTCTCATCCAGTGAGACCCGGACTACTCGATAGGAGGTGTAGCCAAGAAGTGTGGCATGATTATCATACTGGGATTTTTCATCCCCGTATTCATCTTCCGATAAAGTCTTAAAACCATGTACCAGAACATCCTGGGGATAAGTACCATTTTCAACCTCAGCTTTCATGGTATCAAATGGAACATCTTTCGTCAGGTCATCAGAAAGACAATTCTTGCTTTCATCAAACTGGGCCATTGCATTGTACCGCAGATACATTCCTACTGCCTGCTCTGCTTCTCCCACCGGCATAGACTCAAACTTGATATGCCTTGTATTTTCGCCTTCTGTAACGGTATATTCCTGATTCAACCGGTTTAATGCCTCATTACGGCTGTGGGCTGCGATGGCAAGCATCAGTCCGAAACCTACCACAGTCAGAAGAAATATCTTCCAGGGCTGCACTGTATTTTTTCTCTTTTTTATCAGCATCTTACAGCGGCTCTCCTATTTATTTAAAAAGCCCTTTTTTCTTCGGCTTCTCTTCTTCCGGTTCAATTCCATTCATCAGATCATCATAACGCTTTAAAGCATCCTTCTGAGCCTGGTTCATACGCTCCGGCACTTTAATTACAAGTGTTACATAATGGTCGCCGCGGACATTGCGGTTGCGCAGGGAAGGAACACCTTTGCCTTTTAAACGTACCTTGGTATCGGTCTGGGTACCTGGTTTTACATCGTACTCTACTTCACCGTCTACAGTCTTGATGCGGATCGGGCCGCCTAAAGCTGCCTTTGCAAAAGAGATCGGTACAGTAGAATAAATGCTGGTATCCTGACGCTTGAAGATCGGATGCTGGGATACAACTGCCTCTACTAACAGGTCGCCTCTCTCGCCGCCATTGGTTCCCGGCTCACCGCCGCCAGCCATACGGATACACTGGCCATTGTCAATACCTGCCGGAATAGATACTTTGAATTTCTTGCGGACGGTCTTGTATCCGGTACCATAGCAATTCGGGCATTTTTCCTTAATAACCTTACCAGTACCATTACACTCCGGACAGGTCTGTACATTCTGCACCTGACCAAAGAAAGACTGCTGTGTATACATGATCTTGCCTTTACCATTACACTTGGTACAGGTCTGTGGGGAAGTTCCTGGCTTTGCGCCGGTTCCGTTACAGTTGGAACATACTTCTTTATAATTAATCTCGATCTCTTTTTCGCAGCCAAATACAGCCTCTTCAAAGGTAATGCGGACTGCTGTCCTTACATTTGCACCTTTCATAGGGCCGCTTCTGGATCTGGAACGGCCGCCGCCGAAAATATCACCGAAAATATCCCCAAAAATATCTCCCATATCTCCGCCATTGAAATCAAAGCCGCCGAAACCGCCGCCATAACCAGCGCCGCCGCCCTGCTCAAATGCAGCATGGCCGAACTGGTCGTACTGCTGACGTTTCTGAGGGTCGCTTAATACGCTGTAAGCCTCTGAAGCTTCCTTAAACTTTGCCTCTGCCTCCTTGTCACCGGGATTTGCGTCAGGATGGTATTTCTTGGCAAGTTTTCTGTATGCTTTTTTCAGGGTATCTTCATCAGCGTCTTTTGAAACACCCAGAACTTCATAGTAATCTCTCTTATTCTCTGCCATGTTGTTTACCTCTTATCACTGCTATTTCTTTCTCTTCCGGGTCAAAAATGCCCCTGGTTTAAACAGACGGTAAGGCCCGGAAGGGGATTTTTCCCCTCTCGGACCCGTCCATTAGTTCAGACATGCTATCTTCTTGTTTCCATATTCATGAAAACAAGAAGCTTGTGGCGTTTACCATATGCTGATTTGAACAAGAAATTGCTTATGCAAGCAAGCTTGCAACACACTTTCTCGTCCAAACCAGCGCATGTCTGAACTGTTATATGGTATTATACTTCCTTAAAGTCAGCGTCAACTACATCATCATCTGGCTTGGAGTTTCCTGCATTTTCTGCATTAGCACCGCCCATGTTTGGACCGGCACCGGCTGCACCTGCACCAGCCTGCTGTGCCTGCTCATAAACCTTTGCAAACAGCTTCTGGGCACTGTTCATCAGTTTTTCCTTACCGGACTTGATATCCTCAACCTGAGCGTCAGTCATCTGATCAACCGGAGCTCTGTTGATTGCTTCTTTCAATGCATTTAAGTCAGCCTCAACCTCAGCCTTGTCGTTAGCATCGATCTTGTCGCCAACTTCTTCCAGAGCCTTCTCAGTCTGGAATACCATGGAGTCAGCATCGTTTCTTGCATCAATCGCTTCCTTACGTTTCTTATCCTGAGCCTCATACTCAGCAGCTTCCTTAACAGCCTTATCAATATCTGCATCAGACATGTTAGATCCGGAAGTAATGGTAATGTGCTGCTCTTTACCTGTTCCAAGATCCTTAGCAGATACATTTACAATACCGTTTGCATCGATATCGAAAGTAACTTCGATCTGAGGAACACCTCTTCTTGCTGGCGGGATACCATCCAGACGGAACTGGCCTAAGGTCTTATTGTCTCTGGCAAACTGACGCTCGCCCTGTACAACATGGATATCAACAGCGGTCTGATTATCAGCTGCAGTTGAGAAGATCTGGCTCTTTCTGGTAGGAATGGTTGTATTTCTCTCGATAAGTCTGGTTGCTACACCGCCCATGGTCTCAATAGACAGAGACAGTGGAGTTACATCCAGAAGAAGGATATCTCCGGCACCTGCATCGCCTGCTAACTTACCACCCTGGATAGCTGCACCGATTGCAACACACTCATCTGGGTTTAAAGACTTGCTAGGCTCTTTGCCGGTCAGCTGTTTTACCTTCTCCTGTGCGGAGATCATACGTGTAGAACCACCAACTAACAGTACCTTACCAAGCTCGCTTGCTGTGATACCAGCATCCTTTAATGCGTTCTGTACCGGGATAGCTGTACGCTCGATCAGGTCATGTGTCAGCTCATCAAATTTAGCTCTTGTCAGGTTCATATCCAGATGCTTTGGACCTTCTGCAGTAGCTGTGATGAATGGCAGGTTGATATTGGTTGTAGTAGCAGTAGACAGTTCCTTCTTAGCCTTCTCAGCTGCTTCTTTTAATCTCTGAAGAGCCATCTTATCGTTAGAAAGGTCTACGCCTTCTGCCTTCTTAAATTCGGAGATCATCCAGTTGGTAATTGCATTATCGAAGTCATCACCGCCAAGGTGTGTATCACCGTTAGTAGAAAGAACTTCAATGACACCATCACCGATCTCAATGATAGATACATCGAATGTACCACCACCAAGGTCATATACCATGATCTTCTGCTCTTTTTCATTGTCAAGGCCGTAAGCTAATGCTGCTGCTGTAGGCTCGTTGATGATACGCTTTACATCCAGACCAGCGATCTTACCGGCATCCTTGGTTGCCTGACGCTGTGCATCGTTGAAATATGCAGGAACAGTGATAACTGCTTCGCTTACTGTCTCACCCAGATAGCTTTCAGCATCTGCTTTCAGCTTCTGAAGGATCATTGCGGAAATCTCCTGTGGAGTATATTTCTTTCCATCGATGTCTACCTTGTAGTCAGTACCCATATGACGCTTGATAGAAGCAACGGTTCTGTCTGCGTTGGTAACTGCCTGACGCTTAGCAGGCTCACCTACCAGTCTCTCTCCTGTTTTTGTAAATGCCACAACAGATGGTGTGGTTCTTACGCCTTCTGCGTTAGCGATAACGGTTGGCTTTCCACCTTCCATAACGGCTACGCAGCTATTAGTTGTACCTAAGTCGATACCAATAATCTTACCCATAGTTTTTTCCTCCTGTTATATATGTTTGATGAAAATTGTCAATGTTTAATGTGTGGTTTTAGTTCGCTACCTTTACCATGCTGTGTCTCACAACACTGTCACGGTACATATAGCCTTTCTGAAGTTCCTCAGCTACAATGTTCTCTCCTAAACTTTCATCTTCTACATGCATCACTGCATTATGGAAGTTAGGATCAAATGGCTGTCCGGCTGCCTCAATGGCTTTTACACCGGCGTCTTCTAAGACTTTCTGGAACTGCTTATATATTTTTTCCATTCCCTCGGCAAAAGCTGTATTTTTTTCGCTCTCCGGAATGGAAGCTAAGCCTCTTTCAAAATTATCGACAACTGGAAGCATACGCTCGATGATGTCTTTGGCACCCATCTCATACATGGTGGATTTTTCTTTTTCCGTTCTCTTACGGAAATTATCAAATTCAGCCATCTGGCGTTTTACTTTGTCTGTCAGTTCTTCTATCTTCTCATCCTTAGGATCTTTTTTCTTTTTAAAGAAGCCCTCTTTCTCAGGTGCCTTCTCTGTAGTTTCTTTTTCTGCTCCCTCATTTTCAGGGGTTTCAGAAGCGGTCTCCTCAGAAGCCTCCTGATCCATATTGGACGGATCCTTCAGATCTTCCTTCTTCATTTCTTCACTCACTGCTATCACCTTTCATCCTTTTTAAATGCTGCATCCAGCTGGTTCATAAGATTTTTTAAAGTTCCAAGAACTTTTTCGTAATCCATTCGTTTCGGTCCGATAATTCCTACCGTTCCCCGAAGGCCCCCGCCCAGATCATAATTGGCAGTGACCACGCTGCAGTCCTTCATGGACTGGATCGGTGTCTCATCACCAATGTATACCTGAATGCCTCCGTCGCCTTGCTGGTCTTCATTTACATCGGAAACAAATTCCTGCAGCACTTCTTTTTGTTCTAACGTTCCGATCAGCTTGCTGGCTTTGTCGCCTTCCGCCAGTTCCGGATACCGGAAAATGTTGGTCGCACCGCTGGTATAGATCTGCAGGTCATCGCCGCCTGCCTTAATGGCTTCTGCGACTTCATTCAATACCAGTTCAATAACCTGGCTGTGAATGCCTGCATCTTCTTTCAGCTTGCTGATGATACCAAGATTTATCTCTTCAATGGTCAGTCCGTTTAAGCTGCTGTTTAAGAGGATGTTCAGATTGAGAAGTTCCTGTTCTCCAAGATCTTCGCCAATATCGATCATGGTGTTCTTGATGATGTTGCCTTCCACAACTACTACAACCAGAAGCTTATTTGCTTCTACTCTGGAAAGCTGTATGAATTTCAGCTTTGTTTTGTGGTAGCTTGGTCCGCTGATCATCGCTGCATAATTGGTATTCGCTGCAAGAGCCTGAGCCATTTTCTTAAGGACCAGTTCCAGTTTATCTACTTTCTGGACCATCACATCCTTAAATTCTGTGACCTCGTTTTCTTTCTCCTGCATGATCTGGTCAACGTAGAACCTGTATCCCTTATCAGAAGGAATACGTCCTGCGGAAGTATGTGGCTGGATAATGTAGCCCATCTCTTCCAGGTCTGACATCTCATTGCGGATGGTGGCAGAACTGAGTTTCAGTTCCGAATACTTGGAAATCGTCCGGGAACCCACCGGCTCGCCTGTTTCCAGATAAGTCTTTATGATCGCTTTTAATATAGTGACCTTACGCTCATCTAACTGCGCATCCATGTGTTCCTGCCTCCTGTTCGCTTTCTTCGCTTGTGTTTATTAGCACTCAGCTTATTGGAGTGCTAACATCTACATTGCATAATATATTCCTTTATAAAGGATTTGTCAAGGGATTTTTATGCTTTTTGTATTTTTCTTGACAGATTGAAAAAAATATGGTAAAAAATACTTTATCGTTCATATATTACAAAATTGTTACATATATTTATAATGTGTTAATAATTCATTGCAAATATATGCAGCATCGTGAACGGTAGCAGTCCTTTATGTGTTCCCCGGAGCACATGTGTCCTTTCCGACTGCAAAAGGAGGTAGAAATGAACATGAAGAAACTATTAACCACGACTTTTATCACTGTATTTTTTATAATCAGCTCTGCTTTTTGTGCTTTTGCAGATGAAACCGATGTTTCTGAACAGACGCAGCAGACAGAAACTGCTGAAAGCACTGAAAACACACAGGATCAGCAGGAAGCAGAGGCTTCCGAAACCGCGGAAGATGCGGCTTCTCACCTGGTTTCCCTAGGCGTTTTTAAGACCACCGGCTACTGCCCATGCCGCCGCTGTTCTGAAGGCTGGGGAAGAACTACCAGCACCGGCGTCATTGCCAGCGCACACCACACCATTGCAGTTGATCCAAGAGTGATCCCTTATGGAACACAGGTCATGATCAACGGTGTTGTATATACGGCTGAGGATAAGGGTGGCGGTGTCCGCGGCCACCATATTGATATATTTTTCGACACACATGCAGAAACAAGACAGCATGGAACACAGAATGCGGAAGTTTTCTTATTAACCTAACCACATAAAACCAGTTCGCCGGCTGCCTTCGGCAGCGGCGGCAGAAATAGACACAGGCACTGGTAATACTTTCCAGCTGCATGGTAACGCAAAAAACACGGCTCAGGAAGCATTTTCCCTTTCCTGAACCGTGTTTTTCTATGCCACATATTCTGTTTTCACTGTTTCATTCTCTGCCCCGGCTGCCAGCCGGGCACACCAGTCTCATTCTGTCCGGATCTCCGCCCCATGATAAAAGAAATCAAGAATATCCGTATAGGCTCTTCCCGCCTTTGCCATACTGTGGGCGCCGTTCTGGCTCATTCCAACACCGTGGCCGAAACCGCCGCCATATACACGAAATACAATGCTTCCATCCTCTGCCGTGCGCTTTTCAATGGAAATAAAAGCACTTGGAAGGGATGCTGTTCCTGTCATATCTGTTCCGTCCTGCTTTTTTATTACAAGCTCTGTATTTCCAAGCATGCTTCTTACCTGGCTCTGGCCTTTGATCTTGTAACTTCCCTCATCGCCCTTTACTTCTACTTCGGAGGCAATGCCCCCTAAACCTCTGGACACCACATTTACATCGGTCACATTTCCCACGCCCGGGATCTGGCTGGAAAGAATACCGGCCTTAATATCCACATGCCACCGGAACATAGGATAAGAAGCATCATAAGAAGTAATGTTTTTGGATCGTATGTAGTCATCGAAGGTATCATTATCTTCCATGGTCAGCTCTCTTGCGCCTTTTTTGATCTGCATGGAACGAAGATACGGCAGCGCTGCTCCTTCTTTTCCCCATACGCTTCCGTCTGCCCCATGACCGCAGGAAGTGGAATAATAAAAGGCTTCTATAGGCTTATCATTATAGAAAAGCATCTGACCATAGGTCTCATTGACTGCCTGGTCTGTACGCTCACTGGTATTGATATTGTTATACACCTGGAAATTGGTGCTGTCATCTACATGGGCGCCGTACTGGCCATAAGCATTCCCCTGGATCTGTCGATAGGCATAGGTACGGGCGCACACTGCCTGGGCCTTTAAAGCCTCTTTTTCATAGGAAGCCGGCATTTCACTGGGCACTACTTTCTTTAAATAATCTTCCAGATACAGCTCATTAATAAGGACCAGACCATCATTTTCTGCCTTCACTTCCATAGAACCACTGTATGTAGGCTGTCCCTGACCACGCTCTAAAGAAGTAACAGTAATGCCTTCGCTGTCCTCCGGCTTTAAGATCATACGGCCATTTTCCAGCTTTTTATCAGAAGCCTCAAAAGAGAATGTATCTCCTTTCTTAAAAGAACTGTCCTGATAATCTCCATTTTCCTTCTCATAGATCAGTTCCCCATCACAGTTTGCTGTAAGTTCAAGGGAATCATGGAAGATCTGCTTAAAACCATTATCCATGATCAGTACGCGGATGGTATCTGCATCCAGTGGCTGCTCCAGGATCGCCGCACACAGCTTTCCCTCTGCTGCTACAAATTCCTGCAGGTCATAACCTACCAGGATATTGCCTTTTCCAAGGACCTGAAAATCTCCATATGCCTTGTATACATGGAAATTGTCGTCTAAAGGAACACAGCCGTAGCCTTCTAACTCAATGGAATCATCAGTCACCGCAAGAACTTTTCCACGGACCCGTTCTTTTTTCACTGTGATCTTCTTTAATTTACCTTTTTCCATATACAGATCAGCCACACAGGACTTTAATTCATCCTGCTTTTTTTCTGCCTGTGAGATCAGCTTTCCCTCTGCTGTAAAAGTTCTTAAATATTTGCCGATATAAGCAGTAAACTGGTCTTTTTGTACATCTGATACCCAGATGTTCTTATACACCGGCTTATCATCTACGACCTGGGTCAGACCTGCTATTTCC
>CAVIPV010000124.1:0-8235 GCA_963644495.1 Prevotella sp.
GGATTTAACAGCTTTGCAAGAGTGGAAACGCCGGTGCAAAGGCCGCCGCCGCCAATTGGAACTAAAATATAATCTACCGTAGGAAGCTCCTTGATGATCTCCATAGCGATGGATCCCTGACCGGTTGCTACTGCCAGGTCATCAAATGGGTGTACGAAAGTATAGCCTTGCTCATCTGCCAGTTTGTAGGCATAAGCACAGGCCTCGTCAAATACATCACCTGCAAGAACAACCTCTGCACCGTATCCCTTGGTGCGGTTTACCTTGATCAGAGGAGTGGTGGTAGGCATAACCACCGTTGCCTTAACACCGGCCAGCTTTGCTGCATAAGCAACGCCCTGTGCATGGTTTCCTGCAGAGGCTGTGATCAGGCCCTTTGCCTTCTCTTCTTCGGTCAGTGTGCTGATCTTATAATAAGCACCTCTTACCTTATAAGCACCGGTATACTGCATATTCTCCGGCTTAAAGTATACTTTATTTCCAGTTTGTGCGGAAAAATATTCGCTGTAGATCAGCTTGGTTTCCAGAGTGACCTCTTTGACGATTTCAGAGGCCTCTTCAAATTTTTCTAATGTGAGTTCTTCCATAGCAGTCTTCTCCTAAAATTGATTATCAGGTATAACTATAACACTTTATCCCGTTAAATTCAAGTTGCAGTTCAGGCCTGTACATGAAACAGTGCGTTGACAAAATCGTTTGCGTCAAATTTCTGCAGGTCATCGATCTTCTCACCGATACCAATGTATTTAACCGGGATACCCAGTTCAGACTGGATCGCAACGGCAATACCGCCCTTTGCAGTACCATCAAGCTTGGTAAGGATGATACCTGTAATATCAGCTACTTCCATAAACTGCTTTGCCTGTGCAAGTGCATTCTGGCCGGTGGTTCCGTCTAAAACGACCAAAGTCTCACGGTAAGCATCCGGATATTCTTTGTCGATGATACGGTTGATCTTCTTTAACTCTTCCATCAGGTTCTTCTTATTATGAAGACGGCCTGCTGTATCGCAGATCAGTACATCTGCCTTTCTGGACTTTGCAGCAGCCACTGCATCGTAGATAACAGCTGCCGGGTCAGAACCTTCCTGCTGTGCGATAATATCAACACCGGCTCTGGTGGACCATTCTGTCAGCTGTTCGATGGCAGCTGCACGGAAAGTATCAGCAGCTGCCAGAATAACCTTCTTGCCCTGATCCTTTAACTGACCAGCCAGTTTTCCTACAGAAGTAGTCTTTCCAACACCGTTGACACCGATCACCAGGACAACGGATTTTCTGTTTTCAAATTCGTAGGCATTTTCACCCAGGTCCATCTGTGACTTGATACTGTTGATCAGAAGTTCTTTGCACTGCTCCGGATCCTTGATGTGCTGTTCTTTTACTTTATTTCTCAGATCTTCTACAATAGCCATGGTAGTCTGGATGCCCAGATCTCCCATGATGAGAGTTTCTTCGATTTCTTCATAAAAATCGTCATCAATAGCGGAAAATCCGCTGAAAATAGAATCGATCCCGGATACGATATTGTTTCGGGTCTTTGTAAGTCCTTCTACCAGTCGGCCAAAAAAGCCTTTCTTTCCTTCTGACATAGGTAGTCCCTCCTTTTTAATATATTCCCCTTCGTCTATTATACACTATTTTGTCAGGCTGTCTTCTATGAGATTTACAGAAACAAGGGTGGAAACGCCCTTTTCCTGCATGGTGATACCGTAAAGTCGGTCTGCAGCCATCATGGTCCCTCGTCTGTGGGTAATCACAATGAACTGGGTATTTTTTGTCAGCTTGTGCAGATATCCGGCAAAGCGGTCTACGTTTGAGTCATCTAAGGCCGCCTCGATCTCGTCAAGGAGACAGAACGGAGACGGTTTTAAGTTCTGGATGGCAAATAACAGGGAAATGGCTGTCAGTGCCTTTTCACCACCGGAAAGCTGCATCATGTTCTGAAGCTTTTTGCCAGGCGGCTGTGCAATGATCTGGATACCTGCTTCCAGGATATCTTCCCCTTCCATCAGTTCCAGCGTGCCCCGGCCGCCGCCGAACAGCTCCTTAAACACCTTGTCAAACTCAGCACGGATCTCACTGAATTTTTCATCGAACTGACGGCGCATACCTGTATCCAGTTCTTCAATGATCTTTTCCAGCTCCGCCTGTGCATTTACCAGATCTTCATGCTGGGTACGCATAAATTCGTATCGCTCTGATACTTCCTTGTAGTCTTCAATGGCATTTACATTGATATTTCCAAGGGCTTTTATCTTTCCCTTTAACTCCTCGATCTGTCTGCGGATCTCAGGAAGAGAGGTAAATTCTTCTTTTTTAAGCTCCTTTGCCTGGCTTAAGGTCATTTCATACTCAGACCACATATAAGCAGCCAGACTTTCCAGATGCTCTTCTAATTTTTCCGCCTGGGCCTGTACACGGAATAAGTCTTTATCCAGATCAGAAAGACGGGTGGATATCTCTTCTCTTGTCTGGAACAGGTTCTTCTGCTGTTTGGAAACAGCTTCTTTTTCTTCAGATATCTTTTGGATCGCCTCTTCTAACTGGCTGTTGTCTTCGCTGCTTGTCTGGATCTGTTCCTGTATTGCCCGGATCTGGGCTTCTTTTTCTTCAATAGCGCTTCTGGAATCCTTTTTGCCTTCTTCTAAAGCGGCATCTTCTTCTTTTAACCTGCGGATCTCTCCATTTACCCGTTTTTCATTTTCGCTGGTAAATGCAAGCTGCTGGTCTAAGGAAGCACATTCTAACTGCAATTCAGATAAATGGGAAGAATGTGCGTCTCTGTCGGCTTTTGCCTGATCTAAAAGAGCGGATTTTTCACTGATGAGAGCCTCTGACTCTTTATTTCGCTCTTCCAGTTTACCAGCTTCTTCAGTCAGCAAAGAACGGCTCTGGTTGATCTCACGGACCTGTTCCTCTAACTGGGCATGTTCATTTACCAGGTCGGTAGAAGAATCCGCAATCTCATTTTTCTTGTCCTCCAGGGCAGAAATGTTCATGCGGATGGTATTTTCCTGCAAAGCCAGGTGCTGGATCTGTCTTCGCAGCTGATCAGCTTCCTCTTTTTTCTCAGAAACGGCAGCTTCCTGGATACTTAATTCCTGCTGGATGCTGTCAGTCTGTTTTAAATAGTTATTACAGGAGTTTTCCAGTTCCTCGATCTCACGGCGCCGTCCCAGGAGATTACTGGTATTTTTAAAAGCACCACCGGTCATGGAACCGCCTGCATTTAAAAGCTCGCCCTCTAAGGTAACGATGCGCAGGCTGTAATGATATTTTCTGGCAATGGCAATGGCATGGTCAATGGTATCAGCTACTACCACCCGACCTAAGAGATAGCGGATCAGTCCTTCATACTCTTTATCTGCCTGCACCAGACTGCTTGCAAGGCCTAAAACCCCAGGCTCTTTTAAAGCTTCCGGCTTTGGAAATGGTGACTGGTTCTTTCCTGCACTGGTAAGAGGCAGGAAGGTGGCGCGGCCGTATTTATTTTTCTTTAAATACTCGATCAACCGTTTAGCCGTTTCTTCGGAATCCGTAACAATGTTCTGGATACTGCCCCCTAAAGCAGTCTCAATAGCCGTTTCATACTTTTTCCCGGTGCTGATGATATCAGCTACAACACCCCGGATCCCGTGGATACGGTCTCTTACCTCCATAACACGGCGGATACTGTTTCCGTAGCCGTCATAGCGCTCTGCAAGGTTTCGCAGGGATTCCAGTTTGGTATGGGCCATGTGGTATTCCTGCTGGGTGTTGTTTAAGTTTTTATTTAACCGGTTCACTTCTTTCTGGGCAGTGTTCATGGCATCTTCTGCCTCTTCTGCCGCAAACTGTGCAGTCTCTAACTGCTCCTGTATCTTATCTAAAGAAGCTTTTTCCTGGTTTATCTTCTCATCCTGAACAGACTCATCACTTTTAAAGCGGAGAAGCTTCTGGGAAACTTCACTGCGACGCAAATTCACCTGTTCTAACATAGTCTCATAGCGCTGCTGTCTTGCAGTGAGACCTGCTTTTTCATTTAAAGCCTGGATAATATTACTTTTAGCCTGTTCAATGGCAGTTTCCAGGCTTTGGATCGTAGAATCTGCTTCCTGCAGCTGCTCTTTTGCAGCTTCTAAACGGTTCCCTGCATCTTTTGCCTGTTCTCCCGCCTTCTGCCGGTCATTTTTATAAGATGCCAGCTGCTCCTCATAGTGAGCCAGATCTTTTGCAATGGCATCTTTACGGCTCTTATAATGCTCTTCGTTGGCCTCTTCTGTATGGATCTGCTCTCTGAGGACATTGATCTGACCTTCGCTGGTGCTTTTTGCCATAGCTGCCTCGTTTAAGGCATTCCGGTGGTTAGTCAGAGTTTCCTCTAACTTAGCCAGTTTTTCTTCTAGGGCGTCATATTCTTTGCGCAGGTCATCCGCCTTTTTCTGGGTCTCTTCCACGTCCCCGGAAAGAAGGCGTCTGCGGTTTTCAACTGCTTTTAACTGTCCCTGAGTATTTTCCGTATCCAAAAGAAACTGATTGGCATCACAAAGTTTTAATTCTTCTTTTAACTGAAGATATTCCCTTGCAGATTTTGACTGCCGTTCCAAAGGACCTACCTGTTTTTCCAGTTCTGCTAAAATATCGCTGACACGTACCAGGTTAGCCTGTTCATCCTCTAACTTTTTCTGGGCAATGGATTTGCGCCGTTTGTATTTTACAATACCAGCTGCCTCATCGAAGAGTTCACGCCGGTCTTCCGGTTTTCCGCTTAAGATCTTGTCAATCTGGCCCTGTCCAATGATAGAATAGCCCTCTTTACCGATACCTGTATCGTAAAACAGCTCATTAATATCCTTCAGACGGCAGGCGCTGCCGTTGATCATATATTCACTTTCACCGGAACGGTATAAACGTCTGGAAACAGTGACTTCATCATAATCAATAGCCAGCTGGTGATCTGCATTGTCCAACGTAATAGCCACATAGGCAAAGCCCTGGGGTTTTCTAAGCTCTGTACCGGAAAAGATAACATCCTGCATGCTGGCACCTCGCAGCTGTTTGATACGCTGCTCGCCCAGTACCCAGCGGACGGCATCGGCAACATTGCTCTTTCCACTTCCGTTAGGACCTACAATGCCGGTAATACCATTGTGAAATTCAAAAAGCAGTTTATTGGCAAAGGACTTAAATCCCTGGATCTCAATGCTTTTTAAATACATGTTCCACCCGCCTTAAGTTTTAAAATGCCGTTATAGGCAGCTAACTGTTCTGCTGCCTTTTTGGTGCGGCCTTTTCCGCGGCCGATCTCCTGATCACCTACAAGAGCGCGTACCTCAAAGGACTTGTTGTGATCCGGTCCTTCTTCCTTCAGGATCTCATAAGTCAGTTCCCCGTCCTGACGGCTCTGTACGATCTCCTGTAAGATAGTCTTGCTATCATAAAAGAGCTGCTTGTGTTCAATATCATTTAAAATGAACCTGTGAATGTACTCTTTTGCACTAGCAAAACCACCGTCCAGATAAATGGCTCCGATAACAGCTTCCATAGCGTCTGATACAACAGAATTACGGTTTCTTCCGCCGGTTGCGTCTTCTCCCTTGCCTAAAAACAGATAGCTTCCTAACTGGATATCTTCTGCACAGTAGGCCAGAGTTGGCTCGCAGACAATGCTGGCTCTGATCTTAGTCAGATCTCCTTCCGGTTTGTCTGTGTACTTGTGATAGAGAAAATCGCTGGTAACGATCTCTAAAACTGCGTCTCCTAAAAATTCCAGACGTTCATTGCAGTGATTGTGGTCTAATCTATGTTCATTTGCATAGGAACTGTGGGTCAGCGCCTGTGCTAATAAATTTTTGTCCTGGAAATGATAAGATATCTTATCTTCCAGTTCTTTTAACTGTGTATTCATAATATAGCTCCCTCTTTCAGATACCTTAGCAACACAAAAGGGCTGTTATACAACAGCCCTGGATTCCTGTCATTTAGTTCAGTGCATTCTTAATCTGTTCAACTGCGTCCCCAACGGTAACGATCTGTTCTGCAGCCTCATTTGGAATCTCAATGTCAAACTCTTCTTCAATTCCCATGATGATCTGGAAAATGTCCAGAGAGTCCGCACCCAGGTCATCTACAAACGTAGCTGCCATTGTCACATCCTCCGGTTCAATGTTCAACACTTCTGCGATAATTCCCTGTAATTTCTCAAATTCCATTTCTTAGCTCCTCTTTCTTAAATCTTTATTCTTTGATTTCTTCTGTTTTTCCGTTTTCAACTGTCAAGGACTCTTTTATCTTTTCATTGATCTGCTGTTCCTTGAAAGTTACACATTGGATGATGGAATTGCGTACCTCTGTACGCTTTGAACTTCCGTGGGTCTTGACTACTAAGCCCTTTAAGCCTAATAATGGGGCTCCGCCGTACTGGCTGGCATCAAATGCCTTCAATGTGGTCTTCAAAGCCGGCTTCACTAAAAGAGCACCGATCTTGCTTCTTAAAGTGGCCATCATGCCCTGTTTTACCATGTGGATCAGTGTAGCTCCCACGCCCTCGTAAAGTTTAAGGATCACATTGCCTGTAAATGCTTCACAGACAATAACATCTGCTCCGCCGTGTGGGATCTCTCTTGCTTCAATGCTGCCGATAAAGTTAATATCTGAACAGGCTTTCAGAAGTGGAAATGTTTCTTTTACAAGAGCATTTCCTTTTTCCTCTTCTGCTCCGATATTTACAATGGCAACTCTTGGATTTTTGATGCCTACCACATGTTCCATATAGATGGAACCCATCCGGGCAAACTGCACCAGGTGAGATGGTCTGGCATCTACATTGGCACCGCAGTCGATGAGCAGGGATACACCTTTTTCAGTAGGGATAAGAGGTGCTAACGGTGGACGTTCCACGCCTTTTATCCTTCCTACGATCACCTGTCCGCCTACTAAGATGGCGCCTGAGCTTCCCGCAGATACAAAAGCATCTGCTTCTTTATTCTTTACAAGGTTCATGCCTACCACAATGGATGAGTCCTTCTTCTTGCGAATGGCATTTACCGGCGGTTCTTCTGTAGCGATCACCTCTGTGGCATTCACCACCCGGATCTGCTCTTTGTTGTAAGTATATTTGGAAAGCTCTGCATTTACCACAGCTTCCTGACCTACTAAAAGTACCTGGATCCCCGGCTTTGCCTGCACCGCCTCTACGGCTCCTGCAACCATCTCAACCGGCGCCAGATCGCCGCCCATAGCGTCTACAGCTATTTTGATCATAAAAGACTCTCCTTTCGGTTACGCAATACAGTTATTAATATACTAGATGTCGTATCATAAATCAATACGTTTTTGTGTGAATTTCATACCTGCGTATTATCGCAAAAGAGGACCCCGGGATTGCTCCCGGGATCCTCTGATCTTCGTTCTTCTACAGATTATTCAGCTGTATTAACGATCTCGCGCTTGTTGTAGCTTCCGCAAGCCTTGCATACTCTGTGAGGCATCATCAGGGCTCCGCACTTGCTGCACTTAACCAGGTTTGGTGCGCTCATCTTCCAGTTTGCTCTACGGCTGTCTCTTCTTGCTTTAGAAGATTTATTCTTTGGACAAATAGACATGGTTTACACCTCCTTCAACTGTTTAAAAATATCCTGGATAACTGACATTCTTGGGTCCAGTGACCTGTTGTCGCAGTCACAAGTCCCTCGGTTGAGATTTGTGCCACATCTATTGCAAATCCCCTTGCAGTTATCACTGCAGAGAACTCTCATAGGCAGGTTCAGGGTTAACTCATTACCAACCAGCTGATCGACATCCAGATTATAACCATTAATATAGAACTGCTCATCCAAAGCTTCTATGCGGTCTTCCTTCGTCTGATTCATATCCAGCTCCTGGTCGATCTCCAGTTCAAAAGGAACAATTACCGGATCTAAGCATCTGGCACATGGCATCTGAAGACTTAAAACAGCCTTTCCGGTCACAGTCAGAACTTTTTCGCCCTGGTTTGTAATAACCAGAGTTACCGGCTCTTTTTCCACAACTTTATAAGAACCATCCGGTCCTTTAAAATGTGTCATTTCCAATGGAACAGTATAGGTTTCGGATTTCCCCTCAACAGGGAACAGCTCTGATAAATTAATCAGCATATCGTACTCCTTGATATGCACCTATGCTATTATACATAGGCGCACCGGGTTTGTCAACAAAATTTCCCAAAAATATTATTTTACCAGTCTTAAAGTCTCTCTTGCGATTGCCAGCTCTT
>CAVIPV010000125.1:0-8210 GCA_963644495.1 Prevotella sp.
TCACATGATGCTTCGCTTCGTGAAGTTTGGACAAAAGACATACCGTCTCCACATGACAGCTCTGCCCAAACATATCACAGCATCTTACCTTTTCCACTTCATACCCGCCATCAGCCAGATATCTTAAATCTCTTGCTAAGGTAGAAGAATCGCAGCTGACATAGACCACACGTTTTGGCGCCATTTTTAAGATGGTGTCAAGGCAGACCTGGTCGCAGCCTTTTCTTGGTGGGTCTACTACAATGACATCGGCGTAGACTTTGTTCTTTTCATATTGTTCTGGAAGGACTTCTTCTGCCTTTCCAGTAAAGAACTCCGCATTGATAATGTTATTTAAAGCTACATTCCTTCTGGCGTCTTCAATAGCCTGGGGAACGATCTCAACACCGTATACTTTCTTTGCGTTCTGGGCTAAAAACAGGGAAATGGTGCCGATCCCGCAGTACAGATCCCAGACAGTCTCATTTCCAGTCAGCCCCGAATACTCTAAAGCTGTTCCATACAACTTCTCTGTCTGTACCGGATTGACCTGGTAAAATGATAATGGTGAGATCTGATAGGTTACATTTCCAATATTATCTGTAATATAACCCGGACCATATAAATTCACGATCTCTTTTCCCATGATCACATTGGTCTTTTCCTGGTTGATGCTGCAGGAAATACTGGTCATGCCCTTGATCTGGCGCAGTTCTTCTACCAGCTGCTCTTTGGCCGGAATGTCCTTTCCATTGATCACCAGACAGACCATGATCTCACCTGTATGAAAACCTTTACGGATCAGCGCATGGCGCACTAATCCTTTATGGGTAGTTTCATCATAAGGGCGGATACCATGGACTCTCATAAATCCTTTAATGATTCCCAGAATATCTTTATTTTCCTCAACACCTAACAGGCAGTCCTCACACTCAATAATATCATGGGTGCGGCCTGCATAAAATCCGGCTATGATATTTCCATTTTTATCCATTCCAAAGGGGAACTGGGCCTTGTTGCGGTAACGCCACTGTTCTTCCATTCCCATGATGGGAAGCATGTGGATCTCATCTTCAGCAAATTTTCCGATCCTTAACAGATGATTCTTCACTTTCCGCTCTTTAAATTTTAACTGCTCTTCGTAAGACATAGCCTGAAGCTGGCAGCCGCCGCACTGGCGGGCAACAGGACACTTGGGCTCAACTCTTGCTGCAGATGGCGCAAGGATCTCCATCAGCCTTGCAAATCCGTAATTTTTCTTCATTTTCATGGCACGGGCACGGACTACATCACCGATCACCGCATCTTTGATGAACCAGATATAACCATCCAGTTTGCCGATCCCTGCGCCGTCTTCACTCATATCTTCAATGGATACTGTAAATTCCTGATTTTTTTCCATATTTCTATTTTACTCCGTAGTTCTGCGGATATTGGACTCTAACAGTCGGTTGAATCCCAGCCATCCCTTGTTTTCTCCGCCGGCATTTAATGCTTCTATCATGGTCTCCATTTTTGCATCTGTATTATCTGCAAAGTTTAATGCCAGTGCCTCAAGGAGCGCCGGTTTCTTTGGAGAACCATACTCCAGTTCCCCATGATGTGCCAGAATGCAGTGCTTTAACTCAACTGCAATACTTGCCGGGAAACCTTCAATCTCCTTCATACGCTCAGATACCATTTCTGTACCAATGATAATGTGGCCCAGTAACTGTCCGTCATCGGTATAATCATTTTCCGGGAAACGGGACAGTTCTTTTGTCTTGCCGATATCATGGAAAATAGCGGCTGTGATCAGCAGATCACGGTTTAACTCTTTATAATATCCTGCGTAATAATCACACAGCTTTGTAACACTTAAAGTATGCTCCAACAGTCCGCCTACAAAACCATGATGAACGGTCTTTGCTGCAGAATGGAACTGGAATGCCTTTGCAAAAGCGGCATCATCTACAAAGAAGCTGGACAGCAGGCGGTTTAAATACGGATTCTTTACGCTCTTGATAAATCCCAGCAGCTCTTCATACATTTTTCCGATATCCCGCTTGGATACAGGCAGGTAATCGGATTCTATGTACTCTCCTTCTCCTGCTTTGCGGATGCGGCGTACATTTAACTGGTTGGAGTTCTGGAAAAGAGTCACATCTGCTTCGATGCACACATAATCCATGGTATCAAAATCACCTACACCTGGGGAATTTAAGTCCCAGATCTTAGCATCAATGGTGCCAGTTTTGTCCTGAAGGACCAGGTTTCCATATTCTTTTCCATTTTTTGTAAGCTGGATCTGCTTATTCTTACATAAATATACGTCTGATACATGCATTCCTTCACGGAAGCTTTCTATATATCTCATCTTTCTACCTCAACTTTTTTGATTTTTCCAATAATCCTTTTATTTTTCCATAAAAGAGAGCCCGGCACCTTTCCTACCTGGCTCCCACTGTTACTTCAAATTCTATCTGCTTGTACTCATCTTTTCCATTATTTCTCTGGACTGTTACTGTAATATGCTCTCCCAGCTGGAGTTTTTCTACCTGGGCCTGGAAATTTTTCATTCCCTCGATTTTAATATCATTGATCCCGTCTAAAATATCACCAGGCTGAAGTCCGGCATTATAAGCAGGACTTTCCGGAGCTGCCGCTGTAATATAAATGCCAGCCGGCATTCCATTTTTTTCCATTTCTGTAGTGACTTCCTGACCTTCAATACCCAGATACGGCACTGGAATACCGTTGCTTAAAAGTTCCAGAATGCCTTTGTAATCGGAGATGGACATAAAAGTCTTCATCCCGGTCTCCGTTTCCTGTTCATAGCGGTCTGTAGCCCAGCCAAGAAGTTCTCCTTCTGTATTAAACAGGAATGTACCTGCATCTGCCCTGCTTTTAATATCCGCATACAGAACGCGGGCATTTCCGTCTGTCATCTGTACATTTTTTGCTATATAGGAAATGAAACCATAGCTGTTTGAATGTACCATTCCCGCCGGTGAACCCATGGCGATAACCAGATCTCCCTGTCTTACTCCATAGGAATTTCCCAATTTTACCGGTTTGATCTTCTGAAACTGTGTATCATCCAGTGAAGAGGCATCTGCACGGATCACAGTCAGCCCCATCTGGGCATCTGTCTGTTTCACAGTTCCCGGCAGCACTGCACTGTCTGAAAATACTACTTCCAGAGAATCTGCTGTTTCCACTGCTGCTGATGGTGCTAAGATCAGGATTTCTTCTTTTCTGGCATCGATCACAACTCCGGAAAACTGGCCTGTGGTTTCGATGGGGTTGTCAAACCAATCTTTTTCATGCTGGATGGAATGGATCGCAGCAATGGAGTTATCGGTTTCTGATACCAGTGTTCTTAAATTACCGTACATTTTATTCAGATCTTCCAGAGAATAGGGATATTTCTCTAATTCTGAACGGACTTTTTCCTCCACCGGCTCTGTCTGCTCTGTGGATACTTCCTGTGTAGGTACCGGAGCCTGTGTTTCCGGCTCGTCTTTGGGTATTGTAATAGAACGGGTCTCTTCTACTTTGTCCTGTCCCAT
Organism: Prevotella sp.; assembly: GCA_963644495.1. Taxonomy (GTDB): domain Bacteria; phylum Bacillota; class Clostridia; order Lachnospirales; family Lachnospiraceae; genus Enterocloster. The sequence continues at coordinate 3,531 of CAVIPV010000125.1, forward strand.
TATCTTTTTTACTACCGTTTTGGTAACTGTAAAACAAACCGCCGATATGGTTCCAAACAGTACTGCGCAAATAACAGTCAATATAATATATCTGACGATCTGCCTTCTTGATAACGGCTGACGCACGATCTTTTCCTGGATAAACTGCCAGGAGCGGTCTTCTTTTACATTGTCATCCTTATCTGTACGCTTATCCGCCATTATGTTCCTCCTTGCGAAGAATCTTATTCCTATTATAAGGTTCTTCCAGATATTATGCAAGATGTTCTATGGGTTTCTTGCGCCTAAACCGTAGTTTTCTCCCCATTTCACCTGAGAAATTTCCCATAGTAAAACGAGGTATTTATGATATAATGTAAAGGCGCCAAGAAAAAACAAGCGCCACCAAAGGTGGCATTTGTTTTTTATGCGCCTTTAACGAACGAACCGTCTGCGTTAGCAGACAGTAGAGCGCGTAAAGCGCGTGTTCGTGAGTCTAACACCTAGCGAACAGCCCGTCTGCACCAGCAGACAGTAGAGCGCGTCAGCGCGGGGCTGTGAGTGGACCTTTCACGCCCACTCTGCCAGAAACATTCCAGCGACACAGACCGCATGCGTCAGCACAGGTCTTATGTCGCGGACCTTATGCAACCTTCGGAGGAACCAACATTTATGAACCAAAAAGCCTTAAAAACTTTAGAATATACAAAGATCATCACCCAGCTGGAATCCCACGCGGCTTCCCCACTGGGCAAAGCACTGTGCCGGGATCTTGTGCCATCTTCTGACTTGGAAGAGGTGCGTACCTGGCAGGCGCAGACCACTGACGCGGCTGACAGAGTCCGCTTAAAAGGCACTGTCTCTTTTTCGGGCCTGCGGGATATCGGCAGTTCTCTTAAACGGCTGGAGATCGGCAGCTCCTTAAGCATCAGCGAACTGCTCTCCATCAGCTCTGTCCTCACCGTTGCAGCCCGGGCAAAAGCCTATGGCCGTCAGGACACCCCTGAAAATACCTTTACACCGCGCTTTCCAGGCCAGCAGCCGCCAAAACAGACAGCAGCCGAAGAATATGTCCCGGACTCCTTAGACCCGTTATTCCAGGCCTTAGAGCCTCTTACACCGGTAAATAACGAGATCAAGCGCTGCATCCTTTCCGAAGATGAGATCGCCGATGACGCAAGCCCGGGGCTGTCTCATGTGCGCCGCTCCTTAAAGGCCTGTGCAGACCGCATCCATACTCAGTTAAACTCCATCCTGAACTCCCACCGTACCTATTTACAGGACGCCGTGATCACCATGCGTGACGGCCGGTATTGTCTCCCTGTAAAATCAGAATACAAGAGCCAGGTATCCGGTATGGTCCATGACCAGTCAGCCACTGGTTCCACTCTTTTTATCGAGCCAATGGCTATTGTAAAATTAAATAATGAGATCCGCGAACTGGAGATCCAGGAACAGAAAGAGATCGAGGCTGTTTTAGCTTCCTTAAGCAACCAGACTGCCCCGCATATTGAAGAACTTCAGCTAGATATGGAACTGTTAGCCCAGCTGGACTTCATTTTTGCAAAAGCAGCCTTATCCCACCAGTACCACTGTACAGCTCCTGTTTTCAACAATAAGGGCTATATCAACATCAAAGACGGCCGCCACCCATTACTGGACCAGAAAAAGGCAGTTCCTATCAATGTATGGCTTGGAAAAGACTTTGACCTGCTGATCGTAACAGGTCCTAATACCGGTGGTAAGACCGTTTCTTTAAAAACAGTAGGCCTTTTCACCTTAATGGGACAGGCGGGACTTCACATTCCAGCATGGGAAGGCTCAGAATTAGCCGTATTTGACAATGTATTCGCGGATATCGGTGACGAGCAGAGCATTGAGCAGAGCTTAAGTACCTTCTCAGCCCATATGACCAACACCGTACGCATTTTAAATGAAGCAGACTCCCGTTCCCTCTGCCTCTTTGACGAGCTGGGAGCCGGTACGGACCCAACAGAAGGTGCCGCACTTGCCATTGCCATGCTGTCATTTTTACACAATATGAAATGCCGCACCATGGCAACTACACATTACAGCGAATTAAAGGTATTTGCCCTTACTACACCAGGTGTGGAAAATGCCTGCTGCGAGTTTAACGTAGAAACACTGCAGCCAACCTACCGCCTGCTCATCGGCGTTCCTGGAAAAAGTAATGCTTTTGCTATTTCCAAAAAGCTGGGACTGCCAGACTATATTATCGAAGACGCGAAAAATCACCTGGAAGCCAAGGATGAATCCTTTGAGGACCTTCTTGCCAGCCTGGAAAACAGCCGTGTCACCATTGAAAAAGAGCAGGAAGAGATCCGTTCCTATAAAGAAGAGATCGCCCAGTTAAAATCCCGCCTCACCCGCAAAGAAGAGCACCTAGATGAGCGCAAAGACAAGGTGATCCGCAATGCAGCAGAAGAAGCGCAGCGCATCCTTCGCGAAGCAAAAGAGACAGCTGACCAAACCATCCGCCAGATCAACAAGCTGGCTGCTGACTCCGGTGTAAACAAAGAATTAGAGGCACAGCGCACCAAACTGCGTGAACAGTTAAAGAAAACAGACGATAAACTGGCAGTAAAGACAAAAGGCCCAAGCCAGCCCGTCTCCGCGAAAAAAATAAAGATCGGTGACGGAGTCAAAGTCCTTTCCATGAACTTAAAAGGTACCGTCAGCACTCTTCCGGACAGTACAGGAAACCTGTTTGTACAAATGGGCATCCTGCGTTCCAAGGTCAATATCCGGGATATCGAGCTGATCCGTGAAGACGATATCAGTGCTACCTTAGGAGACGGCTCATCCCGTTCCTACGGTGCTGTTTCCGGCGTAGGAGCCAGCAAATCCAAAAAGACCTTTTCACAGGCAAAAGGTGCAAATTCCGGCTCCGGACAGATCAAGATGTCAAAATCCTTCTCCGTTTCACCGGAGGTCAACCTCATCGGCATGACCACAGACGAGGCCGTTCCTACTATGGAAAAATACCTGGATGACGCTTATCTGGCCCACCTGCCAAGTGTGCGGGTAGTCCACGGAAGAGGTACCGGCGCCTTAAAGACCGCCTGCCACAAACGTTTAAAACAGTTAAAATATGTAAAGGATTTCCGTCTGGGCGAATTTGGCGAAGGCGGAACCGGTGTTACTATTGTTACTTTCAAATAACACCATATAGACCTGCAGAACCCGCCTTTGGCGGCTTCTCCCGATACACACTGAACACTCCCGGCATCCTGCCGGGGATCTAATCCAACGGAGGTAAATTGCAATGGCAGAAAAACAGCGGATACTCATTGTAGATGACGATGCCAACATCGCAGAGCTGATCTCGCTTTATCTAATGAAAGAATGTTATGAGACCATGATCGTAGGTGACGGGGAAGAAGCCTTAAAGCGTTTCCCGGAATTTAAGCCAAATTTGATCCTTTTAGACCTGATGCTTCCAGGCATGGACGGCTACCAGGTATGCCGGGAGCTGCGTACTACTTCCCAGGTGCCTATTATCATGCTTTCCGCCAAAGGTGAGATCTTTGATAAGGTCCTTGGCCTGGAACTGGGCGCTGATGACTACATGATCAAGCCTTTTGACTCCAAAGAACTGGTAGCCAGAGTAAAAGCGGTCCTTCGCCGCTATCAGGCTTCTCCTGCTGCCACAGTAACAGAGCCAAAACAGCAGGGCGAATATGTGGAATATCCGGACCTGATCGTAAACCTGACCAACTATTCTGTCATTTACAAAGGTCATTCCATTGAAATGCCCCCAAAAGAACTGGAGCTTTTATACTTCCTTGCTTCCTCTCCCAACCAGGTATTTACCAGAGAACAGCTTTTAGACCATATCTGGGGCTATGAATACATCGGCGATACCCGTACTGTAGACGTTCACATTAAACGTCTTCGTGAAAAGATCAAAGATCATGCCAACTGGGCCATTACCACGGTATGGGGCATCGGCTACAAGTTTGAAGTAAAGAGGTGATCTGATGGCCCGCTCCCTTTATTCTAAATTTATACTGGGCTATCTGATCTTTGGGCTTTTAAGCGTGCTTACCATTGCCACTTTTTCTTCCGGCATGACCCGGGACTACCTGATTAAAGACCGGGCAAATGCCCTTTACGATGAGGCAAATGACATTGCCGCCTCCTGCAGCCTTATGTACCAGGGCCAGCATCAGGATATGGACCTTTTTTCCACCCAGTTAAAAAATGTGTCCTCCTATCTGCGCACGGAAATATGGGTGGTCAATAAAAAAGGCGTTGTGATCATGGACAGCAAAAATGGCACCAGAGTCCATACCACGATCCCTGATTTTGACCCCACTGCCACCGGAAACCGTTCCTATACCATCGGCACCTATTACAAGCTTTTTGACCAGAATGAGCTCAGCGTTTCCGCTCCTGTGACCGGTAATTATACCACTTATGGCTATGTGCTCATTCACCTGCCCATCAGTGAGATCGCATCTTCCCAGAGCCATATCCTGGACATTCTCTATATGACTTGCGCCATTATCTTTGGCCTGTCGCTGATCATCCTTGTGGTGTTCACCATCACCGTATATCTGCCTCTGCGAAAGATCGCGGCGGGGGCCAATGAATATGCTGCAGGCAACTTAAATTACCGGATCGAGGTAAAGACCCATGATGAAATGGGATACCTTTCCAATACCTTAAACTATATGT
>CAVIPV010000126.1:0-4129 GCA_963644495.1 Prevotella sp.
GCTTTGGTAAACTTTATGCCGGATCTTACTTCCCAGGAGAACCTGGAAAATATGACTGCTGAGATGGAGCGTGTAAAGACAGCCCAGATCACTTATGCAGTGCGTACCACCAATATTGATGGTATGGACATTGAAAAAGGCGATATCATGGCCATTGGTGACAAGGGCATGTTAGCAGTAGAACATTCACCGGAAGAAGCAGCAATGGTAGCTTTAAAGGCAATGTTAGATGAAGACAGCGAACTGGTGACCATTTATTACGGCAGTGATGTAAAAGAAGAAGACGCTGAAAAACTGAAAGAAGAAGCAGCAAAAGAATTCCCAGATAAGGAATTAGAGCTTCAGTACGGTGGACAGCCGATCTATTATTACATGATCTCTGCTGAGTAAAGGAGAACAAAACTATGAATGATGATTTCAGAATGGAACAGGGGTACAGAGAGCAGGCTTATGGGGAAAGCCTTGGCAGATACACAGCGAAGACATTCGGCTGGATGTTTTTGGGACTTCTCATTACCTTTGGCGTAGCAATTGGAATGTACATGACAGACGGACTGTACTATGTAAGCCAGGTACCTGGATGGTACTATATCTTATTTATTGCAGAGATCGGCATCGTAGTATTTCTGTCTGCACGGATCAACCAGATGACAGTTGGAACAGCAAGAACCATGTTTTTCCTGTATGCAGCTGTAAACGGCATTGTATTCAGTGTATATTTCCTGGTATTTGATGTATTATCTTTATGGATGGCATTTGCTATCACCGCTGCATTTTTCGGCGTTATGGCACTGATCGGATATTTTGGAAATATCAATTTCTCTGCACTGCGTCCGTTTATGATGGCAGGGCTGATCTTTTTAGCAGGTTTCTGGCTGTTAGCTATGTTTATTGATCTGTCTGCTTATGAGACAGTTGTATGCGCTATCGGTATTTTCATTTTTCTGATCGTTACTGCCTATGACGCAAAGAAGATCCAGGCATTTTACAGCTATTATGGCAATGTGCCGGAGATGGCAACAAAATCTTCTATTTTTGCAGCATTACAGCTTTATCTTGATTTTATCAATCTGTTTGTTTATCTTCTTCGGTTTGTAGGAAGAAGACAGAAGTAATGTGGGCCACTCATGAACCCCGCGCTGGCGCGCTCTACTGTCTGCTGGCGCAGACGGTTCATTCGTTAATGGCTTGTGAAAAACAAATGTCTGCTTTGCAGCCGCTTGTTTTTCACTGCACACATTAAATATATATTTAAGGGGAGAGAAAATATGTTAATAGGAGCGTTAGAAGCAGGCGGCACAAAAATGGTCTGCGCACTGGGAAAAGAAGACGGAACTATCATTGAACAGATCTCTATTCCGACTACCACACCGGAAGAGACCATCCCGAAGATCACAGCGTACTTCAAAGATAAGGGGATTGAAGCACTGGGAGTTGCAGCATTTGGACCTGTGGGAGTGGATTCGAAGGCAGACAATTACGGTTACATTCTGGAAACACCAAAGCTGGCATGGAGAAATAAGGATCTCCTTGGCGGTCTGAAAAAAGAACTGGATGTTCCTATGGGAATTGATACCGATGTAAATGGTTCCTGTCTGGGTGAAGTGACCTATGGCTGCGCGAAGGGATTAGACAGCGTGATCTATATCACCATTGGAACCGGTGTCGGTGTAGGTGTATGGGTAAATGGAGAACTTCTTCACGGCATGCTCCATCCAGAAGGCGGACATATCCTGTTAAACCGTCATCCAGAAGACAAAAACGGCTGTATCTGCCCGAACCATGGAAACTGCTTTGAAGGATTTGCAAGCGGTCCTTCCATTGAAGCAAGATGGGGAAAGAAAGCCATTGAATTAAAAGATGATGAGAAAGTCTGGGAGATGGAAAGTTATTACATCGCGCAGGCACTTACAGATTATATTATGATTCTTTCTCCGCAGAAGATCATTTTAGGCGGCGGTGTTATGCATCAGGAACAGCTGTTCCCAATGATCCGTGAGAAAGTAAAAGAGATGGTAGCAGGTTACATCAGCACCAAAGAATTGCAGGATATTGACAATTATATCGTTCCTGCAAGCCTTCATGATGATCAGGGTATCATGGGCGCAATTAAATTAGGATTAAATGCATTAGAACGGGAGAAAGCATGATAAACAGCAACAAAGAACCCGTTAGTTCCCTTAAGGGGATCGGAGAGAAAACCGGAAAATTATTTGAAAAACTGGGGGTCATCACGATTGATGACCTTCTTTCCTATTATCCAAGAGCTTATGACACTTATGAGCCCCCTGTGCCTGTAGGTCAGTTAAAAGAACAGATGGTCATGAGCGTGGCAGCTGCCCTTCCAAAGCCGCCGGACCTTCTGCGAACAGGAAAGATCCAGATGGTTTCTGCCTATGTGCGGGATATAACAGGTGCGCTGCAGTTAGCCTGGTATAACATGCCGTATATGCGGGCTAATATTAAAAGCGGCCAGATGTATGTGTTCCGGGGGAAAGTAGTAAGAAAACGGGGCCGTCTGATGATGGAACAGCCGGAGGTTTTTACAGAAGAGGCTTATGAGAATGTGGTCAATTCCATGCAGCCGGTATATGGCCAGACAAGAGGCTTAAGCAATAAGACCATTGTAAAAGCAGAAAAACAGGCACTGGAAAACAGACAGATGAAGCGGGAGTACATGCCCGCTTTTCTTCGCAGAAAATATGAACTGGCAGAGATCAATTATGCCTTAGAACATATCCATTTTCCAAGTGACCAGAAAGAACTGCTTTTTGCCAGAAAACGTCTGGTATTTGATGAGTTTTTCATGTTCTTGGTAGGGGTACGCCGGTTAAAGGAAAGCAGGGAAGGAAAGAAAACAGAATTTGTGATCCGCCCGGGAGAAAAGACAAGACGGTTAAAGGAGTCACTGCCCTATGCGTTGACCTCTGCTCAGGAGCGTACCTTGCAGGAGGTATTTTCAGACCTGGAAAAAGGCTGCGTGATGAACCGGCTGGTCCAGGGCGATGTAGGTTCTGGTAAGACGGTCATTGCTATTCTGGCGCTTCTTGCAGCTGCAGAAAATGGATACCAGGGCGCTCTTATGGTGCCTACAGAAGTACTGGCAAGACAGCATTTTGAGTCGATCACAAAGATGTTTGAAAACTGTGGCATTGATAAAAAAGTGGTCCTGATCACGGGCTCTATGACAGCCAAAGAAAAGCGGATCGCATATGAAAAAACAGCTTCCCATGAGGCGGATATCATTGTGGGAACCCATGCGCTGATCCAGGAGAAAGTGGTTTATGATAAACTGGCTCTTGTGATCACTGATGAGCAGCACCGGTTTGGTGTTGGACAGAGAGAACTTTTAAGTGAAAAAGGGGAAACGCCTCATGTATTAGTTATGAGTGCAACGCCTATCCCGCGTACGCTGGCTATCATTTTGTATGGGGATCTGGATATTTCCGTGATCGATGAGCTTCCAGCAGGCCGCCAGGTGATCAAAAACTGCGTGGTAGATACCAGTTACCGGCCAAAAGCCTATGCTTTTATAAAAAAGCAGGTGGAAGCGGGCTGTCAGGCCTATGTGATCTGCCCTATGGTAGAAGCCAGTGAGATGATCGAAGGGGAAAATGTACTGGATTATTCAAAAACACTGCGGGATGCACTGCCGGAAACCATCAATGTAGAGCATCTTCACGGAAAAATGAAGGCAAAAGAGAAAAACAAGATCATGGAACGATTTGCTGCCGGAGAGATCCAGGTCCTTGTATCTACCACCGTTATTGAGGTTGGCGTGAATGTGCCAAATGCTACGGTGATGATGATCGAAAATGCAGAGCGTTTTGGTCTGGCCCAGCTGCACCAGTTAAGAGGCCGTGTAGGCCGCGGCAGCCACCAGTCCTATTGTATCATGGTCAATGGTTCCGGCGGAAAAGATACCATGGAGCGGCTGGATATTTTAAACCGTTCCAATGACGGCTTTTATATTGCTTCTGAGGATCTGAAGCTTCGCGGACCGGGAGATATTTTCGGCGTACGCCAAAGCGGTGACCTGGAATTCCGTATTGGTGATGTATTTACAGATGCAAACCTGTTAAAGCAGGTATCCGAAGAGGTCAATGAGATATTAGACGATGATCCGGAA
>CAVIPV010000126.1:4165-7925 GCA_963644495.1 Prevotella sp.
ATATTAGATGATGATCCGGAACTGGAAAAAGAAGAGCATCTGGAATTAAAACGCCAAGTGGATTCTTACCTGGGAGACCGGTATGAAAAGCTGAACTTGTAAGGAGGAAAATGCTATGAAGAGAGAACCTGTTTGTGTGCGGGGCGAAAGAGTATGGAGAACCTATCTCGGAGGAAGAGAGATCGGAAAGATCCATGGTGATGAAAAGGCAGAAGACGGTCATTTTCCAGAAGAATGGATGTATTCCGTAACAAGGGCTTTTAATGCAGGACGAGAAGAAATATGCGAAGGCTTATGTAAAATAGCAGGGGGAGAATATGGCGGGAAGACCCTGAAAGAATACATAGAGTCTGATCCGGAAGGAATATTAGGAAAAAAGCATGTAGAAACCTGGGGCAGCACGCCAGGTGTTCTTATTAAAATGATCGACAGCAAAGAACGTCTTACAGTGCAGGTGCACCCGGACCGGGAAACGGCAAAACGTCTTTTTGGAAGTCCGTTTGGAAAGACGGAGTGCTGGCATATTTTAAATGCAAGAGAGTATTGCGAAGAAAAGCCATGTCTTTATCTGGGCTTTAAAGAAGGCATTACCAGAAAAGAATGGGAAGAATGTTTCTTTAAACAGGATTATGACCGGATGTTAGGTCTGATGAACTGTCTGGAGGTAAAGCCGGGGGAGACATATCTGGTAAAGGGCGGCGTTCCCCATGCCATTGGAGCAGGCTGTACTCTGATCGAGATCCAGGAACCTACGGATTATACCATCCGGGTAGAAAAAGTGACACCTTCCGGCTACACCATTGATGACAGTATGTGCCACCAGGGACTGGGATTTGAAAAGATGTTTGAGTGTTTCCACTATGTGGGAGCAGGGGAAACTGCCACAAGGGAAGATGCCTGCATCAGAGAAAAAGCACTGGAAAATGGAGGCCTCTGTCTGGTAGGCTACGAGGATACCCCTTGTTTTAAGATGGAACAGCATACCATTGAAAAGGGAGAAACAAAGGAATTTAAGGAAGAGGAAGTATTTTCCTGCCTTTATATCTTATCCGGTAAGGGCATTTTAAAAACAGAAACAAAAGAGTATCAGATAGAAAGAAATTCCCAGTTTTTTGTACCTGCCGGGGATGAGAGCTATTCTGTTATAAATACAGGAGAAACAAAGATCCAGCTGTTAAAGATGTATGGGCCGCAGGAGTAAAAAGATAGGGATAAAAAACCACCCCGGACAGAAGTGATTCTGCCTGGGGTGATTTTTTCCTGCCTTAAGGAGTTTTACTTACCTGCCATCTGGCGTTCCTGGTTCTCAATCATTTTTTTGACCATATAGCCGCCTACAGAACCGTTCTGCGCAGAGGTAAGGTTGCCATTATAGCCGTTGCTTAAAGGTACTCCAAGTTCGCTTGCTACCTCCATTTTAAATCGGTCCATGGCTTCCTTTGCTTCGGGTACGTTTGTTTTGTTTGTGTTGTTAGACATAATAAAACGCCTCCTTAATTGAGAAAGTGCTCTTTTGTTTTAAGAGCTTGTTGTTTGTTACGTTCTTAGTATGTGAGCATCTTAAGATAATACACTAGAAGGTTCTGCGTAAATTGTTAAAAAATGCAAAATCCATAAAAAAACCTTGTATTAAGTAAATTTTCATATTATACTTGTTGGGAATGAAAACAGAGCAGAGGGAGTTTATAAACTGCTCAAACAGGAGTTTATCGTACATGAGAGTCATTGCCGGCAGCGCAAGAAGGCTGCTTTTAAAAACAATAGAAGGTATGGACACAAGACCTACCACAGACCGGATCAAGGAGACTTTATTTAATATGTTAAATACCCAGATCCCGGGCTGTACTTTTCTGGACCTGTTTTCCGGAAGCGGAGCGATCGGTATCGAAGCTTTAAGCCGGGGCGCAAAACAGGCATTTTTTGTTGAAAGTAATCCGGAGGCAGTTTCCTGTATCCGGGAAAATTTAAACCGCACCCATTTAGAAGAAGGTGCGCTGGTATTAAACTGTGATGTGATCGCAGGACTGAAAAAATTAGAGGGAAGAAATCCGCGGTTTGACATTATCTTTATGGATCCGCCATATAACCACGAATTTGAGAACCGTGTGCTGGAATATCTTTCTGGTTCCCCTATGGTAACGGAAGATACCCTGATCATTATAGAAGCTTCTAAGGAAACGGATTTTAAATGGCTTTCTGATGCAGGCTTTCATATGATAAAAGAAAAAGTATACAAGACCAACAAACACATATTTGCTGGCAAGGGGGCATAAATGAGAATCGCAGTCTATCCGGGCAGTTTTGATCCGGTTACGTTAGGACATATTGATATTATCCGACGTACTGCCCAGATGTTTGATAAAGTGATCATCGGCGTTTTAAGGAACCGTTCCAAATCACCGTTATTTACAGTAGAGGAAAGAGTAGAGCTGTTAAAAGAAGTGACAGCAGATATCCCAAATGTGGAGATCCAGTCTTTCCAGGGACTTCTGATCGACTTTGTCCGTCAGAACCAGGCAAATGTGATCGTAAGAGGTTTGAGAGCGATCACAGACTTTGAGTATGAGCTTCAGATGGCCCAGACCAACCGGGTGATTGCACCGGAGATTGATACTATATTTTTAACTACCAATTTGAAATATTCTTATCTGAGTTCCAGTATTGTAAAAGAGATCGCAGAATTTAATGGCGAGATCAAAGAGTTTTTACATCCCATCGTTGCGAAACGGGTGAGAGAAAAACTGGATGAGATGAAAAAAGCAGAGAATATGTAATAGTTACATGTAATAAACCAAAGGAGAACGATAAAATGAGCAGAATCGAACAGTTGATCAGTGAAATTGAAGAATACATAGACAGTTGTAAATTCCAGGCATTATCTAACAGCAAGATCATTGTAAATAAGGAAGAAATGGAAGAGCTGTTAGTAGAACTTCGTATGCGTATCCCGGATGAGATCAAGAAATACCAGAAGATCATCAGCCAGCAGGAAACCATTTTAAGTGATGCCCAGGCTCAGTCTGATTCTATGCTGGCAGACGCAAAGAAGCAGTCCGATTCCATGATCGCCCAGGCTACCGAGCAGGCAAACACTATGGTAGAGCAGGCTACTGAACAGGCTAATTCCATGGTAGCGCAGGCAGATGCACAGACCACAGAGATGGTCAATGACCATGAGATCATGCAGCGTGCTTATGCACATGCAAATGAGGTTGTTGAGCAGGCTAATATCCAGGCTCAGGCTATTGTAGATGCAGCAGTGAATGATGCCAATAATATCCGTCAGGGTGCCATCCAGTATACCGATGATATGCTGCGCAGCCTGCAGAACATTATGGATCACACCATGGAAACTGCAAAGGGACGTTTTGATTCCTTTATGAGCTCTATGCAGTCAAACTATGACATTGTGACCAACAACCGCAAGGAACTGTCCCCTGGTCTGGTACAGCAGGAGCCAGAGGCACAGCCAGCACCTCAGGAAGAGAAGAAGGAAGAAGCATAAAACTTCCATAAAATAAGCAAGAATATGCAGGAAAGTAAACTGTGAAGGGCTTTCCAGAAGATATAATGCCGGATGGAAAGTCCGGCATTTTTTCTGCCGCTGTTCAAGGTAAGGACGCTGCGGGTCTGGAAAATGCCGCTGATGCCTCCAAAGGAAACGCTTGCTGTGACTAAGAGGAGGCCGGGAAGTCCGGGAACATGTTCACATATGGTATGGATCCCGGTGGTGATCTCTAAAAGGCCTATAAGAGCAGGC
>CAVIPV010000127.1:0-6435 GCA_963644495.1 Prevotella sp.
GGCATTACCGGAGTGAAGAGTGTACGGGTGCTGATCCGTTATGATATTGAAAATCTTTCCGAAGATACTTATAAGAAAGCACTGGGAACCATTTTCTCAGAGCCGCCTGTAGATGAGGTCTATGAAGAAGAATTTCCAAAGAATCCGGGAGACCTGGTATTTTCCGTTGAGTACCTGCCGGGACAGTTCGACCAGAGAGCTGACTCTGCCATGCAGTGCGTAAAGCTTTTAAAGGAAGATGAAGAGCCGGTGATCCGCACAGCAACCACCTATGTGATCACAGCACCATTAACTCTGGCACAGGAAGATGCCATCCGTCATTTCTGCATCAACCCGGTAGACAGCCGTCAGGCAGAAGAGGACAAGCCAAAGACTCTGGTAACAGAATTTGAGGTTCCGGAAGATATTAAGAGTTTTGAAGGTTTTGCAAAGGCTTCCGAGGAAGAATTAAAGGCATTATATGATACCTTAAATCTGGCAATGACATTCAAAGACTTCTTATATATACAGCAGTACTATGCAGGAGAAGAACACAGAGATCCAACTGTAACAGAGATCCGCGTGTTAGATACCTACTGGTCTGACCACTGCCGTCACACCACCTTCTCCACAGAACTTAAAAATGTGACCTTTACAGAGGGCGAATACAAAAAGCCCATTGAAGATACTTATAAGAAATACCTGTCTGACCGTGCAAAGATCTATAAGGACCGCAAAGACAAATATGTATGCCTTATGGACCTGGCTCTTATGGCTATGAAGAAGCTGCGCAGCGAAGGTAAGTTAGAAGACCAGGAAGAGTCTGACGAGATCAATGCCTGCAGCATTGTGGTTCCTGTTGAAATCGACGGAAAGACAGAAGAGTGGCTGGTAAACTTTAAAAATGAGACCCACAACCATCCGACGGAGATCGAGCCTTTCGGCGGCGCTGCTACCTGCTTAGGCGGTGCCATCCGTGACCCGTTATCCGGCCGTACTTATGTATATCAGGCAATGCGTGTTACCGGTGCAGCAGATCCTACCAAGCCATTAAATGAGACTTTAAAGGGCAAACTGCCTCAGAGAAAGATCGTTACCAGTGCAGCTGCCGGATATTCTTCTTATGGAAACCAGATCGGTCTGGCAACCGGTTATGTAAAAGAATTATATCATCCAGGCTATGTAGCTAAGAGAATGGAGATCGGTGCCGTTATGGGCGCTGCTCCGAGAAAATATGTAAAGCGTTTAACTTCTGATCCAGGGGATATCATTATCCTTTTAGGCGGACGTACCGGCCGTGACGGTATCGGCGGTGCTACCGGTTCTTCCAAGGTACATACCACAGCTTCTATTGAAGTGTGCGGCGCAGAGGTACAGAAGGGAAATGCTCCTACAGAACGTAAGATCCAGAGAATGTTCCGCCGTCCGGAAGTAAGCTCTATTATTAAAAAGTGCAATGACTTTGGCGCGGGCGGTGTATCTGTTGCAATCGGCGAGCTGGCAGCAGGCCTTCAGATCGACCTTGACAAGGTTCCAAAGAAATATGCAGGTCTTGACGGTACAGAAATCGCTATTTCCGAGTCTCAGGAGCGTATGGCTGTAGTAGTAGATCCTGCAGATGTAGAGAAATTCTTAGGCTATGCAGCAGAAGAGAACCTGGAAGCAGTTACCGTTGCCGTTGTAACGGAAGATCCAAGACTGGTGATGAACTGGAGAGGAAAGACCATTGTAGATATCAGCCGTGCTTTCCTTGATACAAACGGTGCTCATCAGGAAGCAGATGTTACCTTAGAGGTTCCTGCACATGAGGGCAATCTCTTTGACAAGAAAGAAGTAGGAAATGTAAAAGATAAATGGCTGAACATGCTGTCTGACTTAAATGTGTGCTCACAGAAGGGCCTGGTAGAGCGCTTTGACGGCTCTATCGGCGCCGGTTCTGTATTCATGCCATTTGGCGGCAAATATCAGCTGACAGAGACACAGTCTATGGTAGCAAAGCTTCCTGTATTAGAAGGACATACAGATACTGTTACCATGATGAGCTATGGCTTTGATCCATATCTTTCCAGCTGGAGCCCATACCATGGCGCTGTTTATGCGGTTATCTCCTCTGTAGCAAAGATCGTGGTAGCAGGCGGCGATTACAGAAAGATCCGCTTCACTTTCCAGGAATATTTCCGCAGAATGAGCAGCGACCCAACCAGATGGAGCCAGCCGTTTGCAGCACTGCTAGGTGCTTATAATGCGCAGATGGGCTTTGGACTTCCTTCTATCGGCGGTAAGGACAGTATGTCCGGTACCTTTGATGATGAACATGGTGAGATCAATGTACCACCTACACTGGTTTCCTTTGCAGTAGATGTAAACAGCTGCAAGAACATCATTACCCCTGAATTTAAGAAAGCAGGAAGCAAGATCGTAGAATTTAAGATCACCCGTGATAACTACGATCTGCCAGATTATGCACAGATCATGGACGGCTACGGAAAGCTGTTTGAAGATATCAAGGCTGGAAAGATCCTTTCTGCATATGCAGTAGAAGGCAGAGGCGCTGCAGAGGCTGTGAGCAAAATGGCATTCGGCAACAAGATGGGCGTTAAGATCGAGCATAATGTAGATCCAAGAGACTTCTTTGGCGCAGGCTGGGGCAATATCGTTTGCGAAGTAGCAGAAGGAAAAGTAGGAGAGCTTTCTATTCCTTATACTGTACTTGGTGAAGTAACGGACAAGGGTGTATTTGAATATGGAAATACCACCATTACCATGGACGAAGCTCTTGCAAGCTGGACAAAGACTTTAGAGGACGTATTCCCGACTGTTACAGGTAAAGAAAAGAGCGGAGAAGCTGCAAAGGTAGAAGAGAAGATTTACGATACAGATACTATTTATATCTGCGACCACAAGCTGGCACAGCCGGAAGTATTTATCCCGGTGTTCCCAGGTACCAACTGTGAATATGACAGCACAAAGGCTTTTGAGCGTGCAGGTGCAAAGGTAGTCACAAAGGTATTTAAGAACTTAAGCGCCCAGGATATCCGCGAGTCTGTAGAAGAATATAAGAAAGAGATCGCAAAGGCGCAGATCATCATGTTCCCGGGCGGCTTCTCCGGCGGTGATGAGCCGGACGGTTCCGCTAAATTCTTTGCAACTGTATTCCGCAACGCAGTGATCAAAGAAGAGGTAGAAAAGCTGTTAAATGAGCGTGACGGACTGATGCTTGGTATCTGCAACGGTTTCCAGGCCCTGATCAAGTTAGGACTTGTTCCGGAGGGCAAGATCACGGAGCAGAAGCCAAATTCACCTACTCTGGCTATGAACACCATTGGACGCCACATTTCCAAGATGGTTTATACCAAGGTCATGACCAACAAGTCCCCATGGCTGGCAGAGGCTAAACTGGGCGGCGTATACTGCAACCCGGCTTCCCATGGCGAAGGACGTTTCGTGGCAGATGAAGCATGGCTCCACCGTCTCATTGCAAACGGACAGGTGGCAACCCAGTATGTAGACGACAAGGGCAATGTGACCATGGACGAATATTGGAATCCAAACGGCTCCTACATGGCAATCGAAGGCATCACAAGCCCGGATGGACGTATCCTTGGTAAGATGGCTCACTCCGAGAGAAGAGGCGAGGCAGTTGCCGTGAATATTTACGGCGAGCAGGATATGAAGATTTTTGAGTCTGGTGTGAAGTACTTTAAGTAAAGTCAAGCTAATACACAGGCGGTATCGAAATAATATGTAAAAGGTCCCGGAAGATGGCATTGAGAAAAGTCAGATCATCTTCCGGGATTTTTGTGTTGATATACAGGGGGATTATCTGATAAAATAAAGTAGAATATGAGAAATAAAACAGTGTCGTAAAAGACGCGGAAAGAGGAGAAGCTATGAAAGTACCTTTTAATGTGGATCTTACAGGAAAAACAGCCATTGTAACAGGAGGAAGCGGCGTGCTTTGTTCTGCTATGGCCTATGGCCTGGCTGTGAATGGGGCGAAGATCGCCATTATCGGACGGAATAAGGAAAAGCTGGCAAAGATGACGGCTGCACTGACCGAAAATGCCAAAAATGAATACGGCAAGGAAGTAGCAGTAAGAGGCTACAGCTGCAATGTACTGGATAAAGAAGAACTGGTAAAGACTTATGAGCAGATCAAGGCAGAGCTGGGAAGCTGCGATATCCTGATCAATGGCGCAGGGGGCAACCAGCCGGGAGCTATTGCTTCTGTAAAGATGTTAAAGAAAGAAAAGCAGGATGACGATTACTCCTTCTGGGATCTGAAAGAAGAGAACATTAGAAATGTAATGGATCTGAACTACATGGGAACTTTACTGCCCATCCAGGTATTTACAAGAGACATGGTGGAAAAGAGAAAGGGAAGCATTATCAATATCGCTTCTGTTTCTTCAATCCTTCCTCTTTCCAAGGTTATGGCTTATTCCAATGCCAAAAGCGCTGTCCAGAGCCTGACCCAATGGCTGGCGATACATTTTGGGCAGAGCGGCATCCGCTGCAATGCCATTGTACCAGGTTTTTATGCAGCAGAGCAGAATCATGACCTGTTATTTAACAAAGACGGTTCCTATACAGACAGAGCCGGTGACATCGTTGCAGGAACTCCTATGGGACGTTTTGGAAATCCAGAGGAGCTGATCGGTGCAGCCTTGTTTTTAGCAAGTGATGATGCATCCGGCTTTGTAAATGGTATTGTACTGCCTGTAGACGGCGGTTACAGCGCTTTCAGCGGGGTATAAGGCCGGTCAGGTCAAAAAACGCTATGTGCGTCAGTTTAAAATCTTCTGGTATGCGAAACGGGGATCTCCTGCTTCGCTTCCAGTGCATAATGTGATCTTTCCGCAGAAGGTATAGCCGTTTTTTGCTAATGCTTTCTGCATGGAAAGATTATCCGGGTGGGTGTCAATACGAATGTTTCTGACGCCCTTTTCCTTTGCAAAAATCTCTGAGTTTGCAAAAAGTCCTGCAGCCAGTCCTTTGCCCTTGTGGGCCTCTGATACGCAGACTCTGTGAAAAGCAAAGTAAGGCTCATCATTTAACCAGGCGCCGTCTATGACTGCATAATCGGTTTCAGGGCCGGATACAACGGTGATCATGCCTAAAACATCCCCGCCTTCTTCCAGGACGTGTACAACGCCATTTTTAATGCCTTTTGTAAGCCCGGCTTCATTGGGTTCTCCTTTTTGCCACTGGTCAATGTTTCTTATACGAAATCCTTCTTTTGCTTCTTCCACCATTTTCATCATGGCAGGAAGGTCTGACAGTTTAGCAGTTCTGTAGTTTAACATATTTATAAGCGGCCTCCTTCTGACACTTTCGTTTCTCGTGTTATTTAAGTAATAGTATAGCCGTGGCATTCATTTTTTTCAAGGCGGTCAGCCTTGCATTTTTCACATACGGGAATTATAATAATGGGAAATAGCAAAAATATATATTCCTACAGGATATATTGGAATATCTCGTGAAAAAGGAGCAGAAGAGATGACTACAAAACTTACAAGAGAACAGGGACTGGAATTATTGAAAAAGTATAATAAGGAACCATTTCACATTTTACATGGTCTTACAGTAGAAGGGACCATGAGATGGTTTGCAAATGACAGGGGATTTGGAGATGAGGCAGATTTCTGGGCTATGGCAGGACTTCTTCACGATATTGACTTTGAAATGTACCCGGATCAGCACTGCATCAAGGCACCGGAGCTGTTAAGAGAAGCAGGAGTGGAGGAAGAATTGATCCACGCGATCTGCAGCCACGGATACGGCATTACCTGCGATGTAAAGCCGGAGCATCAGATGGAAAAAGTGCTGTTTGCAGTAGACGAGCTTACAGGTCTTGTGGGAGCAGCAGCAAAGATGCGTCCTTCCCGGAGTGTAATGGATATGGAGGTTTCAAGCCTTAAAAAGAAGTTCAAAGATAAAAAATTCGCTGCCGGATGTTCTAGGGATGTGATCCGGGAAGGAGCAGAAAACCTGGGCTGGACACTGGAAGAATTAATGGAAAAGACCATTCTTGCCATGCGTTCCTGCGAAGAGTCCGTAAATAAGGAAATGGAAGGCTAAATAGAAAATCCGGACAAGGATTGGACCTAAACGTTAAAGAAAAGACAAAATAGTTTTGAGAGTATGTCGTGCAAAGACATTTGTCCTTGTACGGCAAATTTTTTCCTTCAAAACTATTGACAGAGTGGGAAAAGTAAGGTATCATTTGCACTTGTAACGCGCTGTTAAAGACCTTAGGAAAAGCGCGTGTTTTTACTAGGATGCACTCTCAAAATCTTTCTTGCACTTGCTTTTGCGGCTGATTTTCCGCCAATCGCACCCCAATTTCATCAACGTACGCACCGCGTACGCCTCAAAAATTTGTGTACGACTGACAAAAAATCATCTCACAAAATCAAATACAAAAAGATCTTGAGAGCACATAAGATTTAAGGG
>CAVIPV010000127.1:6445-7351 GCA_963644495.1 Prevotella sp.
AAAACTATTGACAGAGTGGGAAAAGTACGGTATCATTTGCACTTGTAACGCGCTAATAAAAACCTTAGGAAAAGTGCGTGTTTTACTACGATTTAAGGGAGATAAAGATCATGAAGAAAGTGGTTAAGTTCGGAGGCAGTTCACTTGCAAATGCAAAGCAGTTTAAAAAAGTGGCTGACATCATTAAAGCGGATAAATCCAGAAGATATGTAGTGCCGTCTGCACCAGGCAAGCGCAATGACAAGGATGAGAAAGTAACCGATATGCTGTATGCATGTTATGACGCAGTAGCAGAGGGACGTTCTTATAAGAAGATCCTTGATAAGATCAAAGAAAGATACAACGAGATCATTGACGGACTGGATCTGAACCTGAACCTGGATCATGAATTTGATAAGATCGAAGAAAATTTCCTGGCAAAAGCAGGAAGAGACTATGCCGCTTCCAGAGGCGAGTACTTAAACGGTATCGTTATGGCAAATTATCTGGGATATGAGTTTATCGATGCTGCAGAGGTTATTTTCTTTGATGATAATGGTAACTTTGAGGCAGATACTACAGATAAAGAGCTTTCTGAGCGTTTAGAGCATGTAGAGAGAGCTGTTATCCCCGGATTTTACGGTTCCCGTCATGACGGCACTGTAAAGACCTTCTCCAGAGGCGGTTCTGATGTAACCGGTTCTATCGTTGCAAAGGCGATCCACGCAGATCTTTATGAAAACTGGACCGATGTTTCCGGATTTTTAGTAGCAGACCCGAGGATCATCAAGGACCCGGAGGTGATCGAGACCATTACCTATAAAGAGCTTCGTGAACTGGCTTACATGGGCGCAAGCGTTCTCCATGAAGATGCCATTTTCCCGGTACGCAAGGAAGGCATCCCCATCAATATCCGCAATACCAACC
>CAVIPV010000127.1:7361-7917 GCA_963644495.1 Prevotella sp.
AACCGCCCGGATGATAAGGGAACACTGATCGTAGAGACCACCTGCCGCAAGCCGCGCCATACCATTACAGGTATTGCAGGTAAGAAGGGCTTCTGTTCCATTAACATTGAAAAGGCAATGATGAACTCTGAGGTTGGTTTTGGAAGAAGGGTTTTAAGCGTATTCGAAAAGTATGGTATTAACTTTGAACACATGCCTTCCGGTATTGATACAATGACGATCTTTGTACATCAGTCTGAATTTGAGGCATATGAACAATCTGTAGTGGCAGGAATTCATAAGGCAGTTGAGCCGGATATTTTAGAACTGGAATCAGATTTGGCGCTGATCGCAGTAGTAGGAAGAGGAATGCGCTCTAACAGAGGCACTGCAGGCCGTATTTTCTCGGCACTGGCGCATGCAAGAGTTAATGTGAAAATGATCGATCAGGGATCCAGTGAGTGGAATATCATCATCGGTGTCAAGAATGCTGATTTTGAGACTGCGATTAAGGCAATTTATGATATTTTTATTACAGTAGACTTATAATGTTGTTAGAGCTGCGAGAGTGCAAAGC
>CAVIPV010000128.1:0-7895 GCA_963644495.1 Prevotella sp.
CAGAATAACTTAATTCCACAATAAAGGGTCTGACAACAACTGTCAAACCCTTTTTGTATCGAATTTAGTCTTCAGTATGGAATTTACTTTTACATGTGGAATTTAACTTTTCATTCAACCGAAATTGTTGCAGTTCATTCATGACATTGCGTACCTCTCATCTTCATGGTATGATACAAAAGATGTGATAAATAGTTCTGATCATATAGTAAAAGGAGACACATGAAAATTTTCACAATAAAATTAATCCTTTCACGTTCCAATCCCCAGGTAATTCGTGAACTGCAGATAGAGGAAGACCGGACAATTGGCGAACTTCAGGATACAGCAAAAGTTATTTTTCTGGATGACCCTAAAAGTTGCAAAAGTGTCATATTCCGCATAGATGGCCATTCTGTTTCTTCCAATAACCGATTAGCAGATGTATTGGATGCCAGATCACTGGCACAGATCCACCTGAGCCTGCGGGCTGGTCAACCCTGTGATCTTAATCTGGAAGTTCTTGCGCTTCAGGATAACCCTGACTTTACCGGCCCTTGTGTTACCCGTTTCCGTCCAGACTGCGATCCGTCTTCAGATATTGCTTTTTTCCTGGAAGCTTCCGAAAAAAAATATCAGGAAAATCTTGCAAAAATGAACCGAAGTCTGACCCGTATGTTCCATCCTGGCGACGTGCCTCCAGAACTTTGCAAATCTATCTCCATCCGGCTTTCCCGCATCCTGGATTCACATACAGTTGCCGAACTGAAACAGCTGGCAGACCGTTTTCACCTGACCTATTACAACGGACAGCGCAAAGCCGCACTTATTAATACACTTTGTTCTGATATGGATCAGGATTTCTATTGGAATTCCATTCTTTCTTCCCTGACCTGCTCCGAATATAAGGCTATGAACACTTTGTGTATTACCGGACACCTGCCAGATCCATCTGCTAATTTCTGGGATGTATTGCCACAGCTCAGCCAGCGAAGCCTTCTTGCACACGACTCCTCCGGAGTTACCCGCATTGCAGAAGAATTTCTGGAATTTTATGAACACTGGCTGGAAAACAACAATGAACAGCAGTTTCTTCTCCGTCTGTGCTATCGTACAGTATTAAATGTGGCCAGCAGGCTTTATGGTTTTGTTGACCAGCAGCTTGCTGAGGAACTGATGCTTCACTGTTACCCGGATATATGCCAGAAAAACAGTCTTTCCAGCCTGTGGACATCCGAAACAGCTGCACTGAATACCTTTCTGAAGAAATTGAATATATCCACCTGTTTTAACATACAGAAATTCAGCCGTGACGATGCTGAAGAACTTCATTCAAATTTTGTCCTAAAGAACCGGATCCACTATATCCCAGACCGCTCTACGCTGGAATACATTGCGCTATATGGATACCGCCTGGATCCTGAAATAGAAAATGAATACCGCAGACTTCTGCAAAAACACCACTGCTCACCTTACCTTATCTCCTACTCTGCCGCAGAGGTAGCGCAGCTGACCTATTATGCATATCCTCAAGATGAGATCCTGGATTATTGCCAGGACACATTACGGCTTAAAGACTCCAATCCTGCGGTAAAGGATATTTCCAATTTTTTAAAACATCACGAGCATGATTTCAGGCTTCTTCCACTCTGTGGACTTACAGAAGCAGAATTTCAGGAAAGGCAGCAAAAGCGGAGAAAATCAACTACAATCACCAAAGCAAAGCATATTTATCCCAATGATCCCTGCCCCTGCGGATCTGGAAAAAAATATAAGGTATGCTGTGGAAGGAAGAAATCATGAAGAAAAACAACTACCAATATAAACAGCTTCTGCGGGATTTTACAGAAGATGAGATCCTTGACGGTCTGGAACTGGCATTATCTGATCCGGCAAACATGACCTGTCAAAAAGCCAGTGCAGATGATCAGCGCCACAACAATATTATCTACAGAACAGGGATCAGCATCAAAATACTGTATACATCACCCGATAACACCCTTTCAGATGAATCAGGCCAGTGTACCGTTATACTGGATGAAACCCATGGCGAATTGATCCAGACTCATTGTAGATGTAAAACTTTTCAGCAAAACAAATATGCCTGTAAACATGTCACTGCCTTACTGGCCTATTATTTAATGGACAATTTAGGTGTATCTGTCTTCCGTAACAGCCCATTTGCCGATAAACTGAAAGTAAAAACAGGCCTGCCTGATCCATTTATGCCTGGTGTCCTAAAAGCAACTGACCAAATGCTCCTGAAATTGTTAGATGACAGAAAAAAATCCAGTACGCTTCTTCCGGTCTCTTCCAATGCAGCAGTCTACTCTATTGAATGCAGTCTTCAGCCTGAATCTACTGGTGTGACTGTAGAATTACGTTTTGGCAGCAACAGGAAATATGTAGTAAAAGACATCCCAGACCTGATCCGCGCCATTGAATCCCATATTACATATCCCCTTGGACGGGAACTGGTTAAAATTGATATGGCCCAGTTAGATTCCCCTTCCCGCCGGTTGATGCGGTTTTTCATGGGGCTATATGATGAAGAACGCAAGGCCTACTACTCAACGCTGTTCCTTTGCCGCGGCAACTCTTCCTATGAACGCTACCTCTTTTTATCAGGAAGAAACCTGGATGTATTTATGGAACTTTATGCCGGTATACCGTTCAACTACCAGAATAATTCAGTGGTTTTTCATCCTGATCTGAATGATCCCGGCATCACACTGACAAAGCAGGACTTTGGCGCTCTCCTCAGTGCACCTGGCACCCAGCTGATCTTTTCTACCCAGGACTGGCTTTATTTCCTGTACATGGGGCAGATCGGCAGACTGCGTAAAGAAGAAAATAATACCACTGAGAGTCTACTGCGTCTCCTTTCAGATAAACCAGAGTTATATATCCGTCAGACAGAGCTTCCAGCTGTTTTCAGCCAGCTTCTTCCTGATGTAGAAAAGCAGGTTCCTATCTGTTTTCAGGGGCTGTTCCCGGAAGACTACCGTCCTGAGATCCCAAAATTCCAGTTTTATCTGGACCTTCCCCAGGATAATCTGGTCTCCTGTCAGGTTCATTGTATTTATGACCGTCTGCACCAGGATTTTCTGTTGTATGATGATACAAGTACCGATGTACGGAATCTGGCTGAAGAAAACGCCATTCGCCAGACCGTAAATAACTATTTTGATGCTTTTGACGAAAACAACCGGTCCATGTGCCTGCTCTGCAATGACGACCGCCTGTACCAATTCCTGCTTTTTGATATACCGGAGCTTTCCAAGCTTGGTGAGGTCTTCATTTCTGATACATTGAAAAAGCTGAAAATCCGTCCAACACCGGCTGTAAATGTTGGCATCCAACTGGACGGTCTCATGCTCCATATGTCCCTTTCCTCCTCAGATATGGACATGAATGAACTGACAGAACTTTTATCTGCCTACAGCCGCAAAAAGAAATTCCACCGTCTGAAAAATGGATCTTTTATCACCCTGGATCCAGATCAGGCAGATACATGGGAAACCCTTTCTGAAACCTGGCTTCAATACGGCAAAAAGCACCCGGAAGACATCTCCATTCCCATGTTCCGTGCCTTGTATCTGGATGAAATGTTGAAAAACCGTAATTCTGTCCATGTAAATGCCAACCGCCGCTACCGCCAGCTGATCCTGAATATGGATCTGGCAAAGGATACCGAAGATCCTGTTCCAGATTCTCTTTCATCCCTTCTTCGTTCCTATCAGGTCAATGGTTACCGGTGGATCCGCACTCTGAAACAATGTGGCTTTGGCGGTATCCTTGCTGATGACATGGGACTTGGAAAAACACTGCAGGCACTGACTTTCCTGTTAGCGGAAAAAGAATCCGGGAAAATTGGCAGTGAACTCCGTACACTGATCATAACTCCCGCTTCCCTGGTCTATAACTGGGAAAAGGAGATCAGACATTTTACCCCGAACTTACGATGCAAAGTCATCAGCGGTTCTGTTTCTGAACGAAAAGAGTTGCTAAAACAGGCAGCCGGTAAAGATCCTGCAACAGATGCTGATGTCTGGATCACTTCTTATGATCTTTTAAAACGAGATATAGCAGATTATGAAAACCTGACTTTTGCCAATCAGATCATAGATGAAGCACAATACATCAAAAACCATAATACCCAGGCTGCAAAATCTGTACGACTTATCCACAGTGGGTTCCGTCTGGCACTTACAGGTACCCCAATTGAAAACCGACTCAGTGAATTATGGAGTATTTTTGATTTCCTGATGCCTGGTTTTCTTCTTGGTTACCAGAACTTCCGCGAAACCTACGAAGAAGCAGTTGTCCGCTCCTCAGACTCTGATGCCACAGACCGTCTTCGTACTCTTGTGCATCCTTTTATACTGCGCCGCTTAAAACGCGATGTTCTGCTGGAACTCCCTGACAAAGTAGAAAAGTCCGTTTCTGTCCATCTGGAAGGTGAGCAGCGAAAACTGTATGATGCTTATGCACAACGGCTACGTATGTTTCTCGCGAAACAGACTCCCGATGAATTTCGACAAAACAAACTGGAGCTTTTACGGGAACTGACACGGCTGCGCCAACTCTGCTGCGGCCCATCTCTTTTCCTGGAAAACTATAAAGGTGAAAACGCAAAACTGGAAACCTGTATGGAACTAATCAGACAAGCCATTGACGGCGGACACAAACTTCTGCTTTTTTCCCAGTTTACCAGTGTTCTGGATGAGATTGAAAAAACTCTAAAAAAAGAAAAGATCAAAAATCTGCGTATTGACGGCAGTGTATCCAAAGAAGAGCGTATGCGCAGAGTCGAAGCTTTTAACCAGACAGATATTCCTGTTTTCTGTATTTCTTTAAAAGCCGGAGGAACAGGACTGAACCTGACCGCTGCTGATATCGTGATCCATTTTGATCCATGGTGGAATGTTGCCGCGCAAAATCAGGCTACTGACCGTGCCCACAGGATCGGACAAAAAAATACTGTGATCGTCTATGAATTAATCGCTGAAAATACCATTGAAGAACAGATTCAAAGCCTTCAAAAGAGCAAACAGGATCTTGCCGAAGAAATATTATCCGGCGATGGTATCAGCAACATTCTGATCGACCGGGATGAAATCCTGAAATTACTGTAAATTTGTAATAAATAGAAATTTGACAGATCATCGCTATATAGAGTAAAAAGAAAACCGGAAGCAAATTTCCTATTGCTTCCGGTTCCTTTTAGCCACTGATGCCTGTGATACGTTCATCCGCCGCCAGTTTTAGCAGCATTGCGTTTTTATCATATAAAGGCGGATACACTACTTCCAGTTCCACCTTGGTTCCGTTTTTGCCCTTTCCTACCTTCAGATTGGATATCTTTACCTTTTCCTGGGCAAAATGAGTCTGGAGATCTGAGATCACATTTTCATAATCTGTACAGGTCATTTTAAGGAAGCCACGGATCGGCTCTGCTGAAAGGAAAGAAGTTTTGTGAAGGATCTCCTGGATCACTACTACCAGCACACCGGCACTGACACCAATACCATACTTTCCGGCTCCTACTGCCATTCCCACACCAGCTGTAGTCCAAAGTCCTGCTGCTGTGGTCAGACCGCTGACTGTATTGTTGCGGACAAAGATCACACCTGCGCCAAGGAAACCAACACCGGATACGATCTGTGCTGCCACTCGGGATGAATCCACTTTTTCTACATCATAAAAGCCATACTTGGATACTACCATCATAAGCGCCGCCCCCAGCGCTACGATAGCATGGGTCCTCATACCTGCACTTTTATCACGGTTCTTTCGCTCATAACCGATCATGTACCCCAACACGCTGGCTACGATCACACGGAAAAATAACTCCGCATCTACAGGTATTCCCATTTTTGTGATCATTTCTGCTATCATAATTATGTCCCTCCATTTTTGTCTGTCAAAATGTCACTTTTTACATTTTTTCCTGTTAAAATAATGTTATATTATAACATAAGACAACTGTATTTTAAAGTAAAATGGCAGTAGAATTTTACATTTTCTTTACATAATTTCAGGGAATAAAAACCTTAAAAGAATCTTAATTGAATTTTCTTTACTGGAATGTTACCATCAACATAGAGACAACTACACCACCTGTTTTAGAACCACTACGAAACACTCTAAACGATCTGAGATATAAAGCCATAAAAAGGAGAATGTTACAATTATGAAAAAAAGACATGTATATAATCTTGCGATCCTGCTTGCAGCCGGTACTATTATGATGTCTGCCTGCGGAAAGAAAGCAGATGTGCCTGCTGATACAACAGCACCGTCACAGACCGAAAGTCAGACTGAAACTTCTGCGGAAGAAACTACCAAACCAGAGGAAACTCCAGCTGAAACACAGGTCCCGGAAGATACGGAAAGTTCTAAATTTTACATGCTTCAGGGAACGATCACAAAAGTAGAAAAAGACGGCTCTGCATTTACCTTACAGGCCGATGACGGAAAAGAATATACCCTCTCTGTTTCTGATATCTCAGATGTAGAAACA
The DNA here is from genome assembly GCA_963644495.1 of Prevotella sp. GTDB lineage: Bacteria > Bacillota > Clostridia > Lachnospirales > Lachnospiraceae > Enterocloster. Next base: position 6,506 of record CAVIPV010000128.1, read on the forward strand.
GAACTGGAAAAAAACACCCAGATTGCCATTGCCTGTATGAAGGATGCTTCCGGCGATCCTGAAAAAGACACCTACATTGCCGCATTCCCGGAGCAGGAAGAATGGACCATCTCCACTGACGAAGGCGTCACCACCAGCAACGCCATGAGCACCTTCATGATCCAGACTGCTGATGGAAGAGAGATCGGATTTATCAAAGATAACTGTCCTTCTGATGAAGATGCACTTACCAGTGACAGCGGGGATTCTGTGATCGTTACCTATGTTACTTCGGATAATGCGAATTTTCCGTTGGAGATCCGTAAGGGAAATTAATTTAATCAATCCAATAAGATCCAATTTTGCGCATATTATAAAAAACGGAACAGGTTTTATGGCCTGTTCCGCTTTTTTGCCTTTAACGCTTTTAACTATAACTAAAGTAATATTGTTGCCAGTATACTCTGAATGACCAAGACAATGGCTCCGCCTAATCGGGAAGAAATCTGGGAAAATGGCATCAGCTCCATACGATTGGCACTGGTTAAAACGTAAACATCTCCGTTTCCGCCGCTGTTGCTCATGCAAAGACCTGCTGTGATCGCTGATTCTACAGGATAGAATCCTACCAGTTTTCCAAAGATCCATGCGCCGATGATGCCGCCAATCACTACGATGGTGCAGATTAGTAAATTCATTGGTGTAAGGGCACTGATCAGAGCCTTTAAATTAAACATGGCAATTCCAAGTCCGCCCATTAAAATGACCATGCATTTTTTGCCTACCAGCTGATATAACATATGAGAGCAGTATTCCCATTTTTTAGGTACGATATTTAATACCTTGCACAGAACTACAATTCCGATTGAAAATGCATACGCATGAACAGCTGGAACAAACTTTGAGCAGATACGTCCAAACAGCAGTGCGCCGGTATACAGGTTTACGGTCATTTTCCCAGTCAGTTCAGCAACAACCAATATAACCGCTAATATCACAAACAATGGCAGTGGCAGAAAGCCCAGTTTTACGTCTTCTAATTTCTTCTCCATATATTTAATCCCCTTTGCATTATTCTGTTTTCAGTATCCTGCTGCAAAATTCACACTGCTTTTCAAACCCTTCTTTCACTGTGAATGCATGCTCCATTCCCGGAATGATAAAAAACTCCGTGGAAATTCCATTTTCTTCAAAATTTTCCCTTAATGAAGCCATTCTCTCCCTTCGGGTAGAACCATAGGGAGACTCCCCTATATATTTCTGGTCCCGTTCTCCTACTGCAAGCATGACCGGAACACGTCTTAATTCTTCCATACATATTTCTTTTCTAAAAACATCGGTCCAGTTTTTTACTCCCCAGTAAAAGTCACGGTCTTTGTCAAGATAGGTAGGTCTTCCCGGTGCACTGATC
>CAVIPV010000129.1:0-7863 GCA_963644495.1 Prevotella sp.
CATTAAAGAGACCTGGGATGCCCAGTCTTACTTCCATATCATATTTTCCGGAAATGTGGAATTTTGTTCCTACAAAATCAGGCTGTGACACATAACGCACATCAGAAGCAACGAAATCTGCCTCTTTTCCTTCTTCACTGTAAGAGTAAAGTTCGCAGTTTGCCGCTTTTATAATCTGCTCTGCGTGTTCATCGTCCTTATTTACCAGGCCGATACGGCACATATTAAGAAGTCTTGTTTTATAATAAAGATACTCTTCAAAATCTGCATGCTCTCCCGGTCCAATGTGGTCTGGGGAAATATTGGTAAAAATACCATAGTCAAAATACAGTCCGTCTGTACGGTGCATCTTGATACCCTGGGAAGATACCTCCATGACTGCATACTCACAGCCTGCTTCTACCATCTGTGAAAATGCCTGATGCAGTTCATAGGATTCTGGCGTGGTATTTAAGGTAGGTGTTACCACATCCCCGATCACCGTACCGGTGGTCCCGATCATACCCACTTTCTTTCCAGCAGCCTGTAAAATAGCCCGGATCATATGGGTGGTAGTGGTCTTTCCCTTGGTTCCTGTAACGCCGATCATCACCAGTTTTTTCGTAGGATGTCCGAAGCGGGCAGCGGAAAGAAGGGCCAGTGCGTGGCGGCCTTCTTTTACCATGACCACCGTCACTTTCTTTAACTCTTCTTCAGAAAGTCCGCTCTCTGCCAGTTCTTTCTCTACGGTTCTCTCTGTTACAAGGACCGTCACGCCTGCTTTTAATACCTGGGGGATAAAGCTGTGTCCGTCTACACGGATGCCCTTCATTGCCACAAATACCTTTCCAGGGGCTGCTTTTCTGGAATCGTAGATCACATCTTCTGTTTCTACGTCCACGCTTCCCTGAAGCAGTGTGTATTCAAGTCCATTTAACCAATCACGAAATATCATGCTTTTAACCTCTGTTTCTGCTATATTTGCCGGTGATCCCCAAAAGGGGATCCGCTTTTAGAACAGGCCGGTGATCTTTCCGTTTACCACATCAATGCCTTCTGCAGCCGGTTTCTTCGGAAGTCCCGGCATGGTCATAATAGAACCGGTAAGAACTACCACAAAACCTGCTCCGGCACAGACATAGGCGTCTCTTACATTAATGGTAAAGCCAGATGGTCTTCCCAGCTTGGTCTGGTCATCAGACAGAGAATACTGTGTCTTTGCCATACATACAGGCAGGTCACCAAAGCCCATATCTTCGATCCGCTTTAATGCCTTAGAAGCCGCCGGTGCATAGGATACGCCGTCTGCGCCGTAGATCTGGGTTGCAATAGTGCTGATCTTTTCTTTTAATGGCATCTCATCTGTATAAATCGGTTTAAAGTCCCCTCTCTTATTTTCCAGGGTATTTAATACCTTCTCAGCTAAAGCGATGCCGCCTTCGCCGCCCTTTGCCCAGACTTCAGCTAAGGCAAATTCACAGCCTCTTTCTTCACAGAATTTCTTAATATAAGCATACTCAGCTTCTGTATCCGTTATGAAGGAGTTTAAGGTAACAACAACCGGAACGCCGAATTTCTGGATATTTTCAATGTGTTTCTCCAGATTTACGATACCTCTCTTTAACGCATCCAGATTTTCCTCAGAAAGCTGGTCTTTTGGAACACCGCCATTGTATTTTAAAGCTCTTACAGTTGCCACTAATACCACTGCATCTGGATGGATGCCTGCTTTGCGGCACTTAATATCCATAAATTTCTCTGCGCCCAGATCTGCACCGAAGCCAGCTTCTGTCACAACGATATCGCAAAGCTTTAAAGCTGTCTTTGTAGCCCGGACACTGTTGCAGCCATGTGCGATATTGGCAAATGGTCCGCCGTGTACCAAAGCTCCGGTGTGCTCTAAGGTCTGGATCATGTTTGGTTTTAAAGCGTCTTTTAACAGAGCTGCCATAGAGCCAACTGCGTGAAGATCTGCTGCTGTTACAGGCTCTCCTGCAAAGTTATAGGCAACAATGATCTTTCCAAGACGGTCTTTTAAGTCTTCCATATCATTTGCAAGACAGAGGATAGCCATGATCTCAGATGCAACGGTGATCACAAAATGATCTTCACGGACCATACCGTCTGCCTTTGCACCAAGGCCAACTACTACATTTCTGAGCACTCTGTCATTCATATCCAGACAGCGTTTCCAAAGGATCTGTCTTGGATCGATGCCAAGGGCATTTCCCTGCTGGATGTGGTTATCAAGAAGAGCTGCCAGCAGGTTATTGGCTGATGTGATAGCATGGAAATCTCCTGTAAAATGAAGGTTCAGATCTTCCATAGGAAGTACCTGTGCATAGCCGCCGCCTGCTGCTCCGCCTTTGATGCCGAAGCAAGGTCCTAAAGATGGCTCTCTTAAGGCGATGATGGCATTTTTACCCATCCTTCCAAATGCTTCTCCCAGTCCTACTGTGATGGTGGTCTTTCCTTCACCAGCCGGAGTTGGGTTAATGGCTGTTACCAGGACCAGTTTGCCGTCCGGGCGGTCTTTTACCTTTTCCCAGAGATCATCTGTAAGTTTTGCCTTATATTTTCCATAAAGCTCCAGATCATCCTCTCCAATACCATAAGATGCTGCTACTTCCTTAATTGGCTGCATTACCGCTTCCTGTGCGATCTCAATATCTGTTTTCATAAGTGCTTCCTCCTTGATGAATAATGATATAAAGTGATGTTGCTTATCTTCCCTGTTCAAGCAGCTCTTCAAACTGCTCCGGGCTCATTAACACTTTTCTTGGCTTGGTTCCTTCTTCTTCCCCTACTACTCCTGCTTCTGCCAGCTGGTCCATAATACGGGCCGCACGGTTAAAGCCGATCTTAAAGACTCTCTGGAGCATACCGATAGAAGCTTTGTCTTTTTCTATGATAAATTTACCGGCCTGGGCGAAATATTCATCCCGGCCTGCTGATGAACTGCCGCCCTCAGAAGAAGGCGCAGCCACACGGTTTATTACATCTTCACTGTACTGGGCAGTTAATCCCTGCTCTGTTAAAAACTCTACTACCCGTCCTACTTCTTCATCTGATACAAAGGCGCCCTGAACTCGCTGAGGTTTCGGGAAACCTGCAGGATAAAAGAGCATATCACCCTTTCCAAGAAGCTTTTCTGCACCATTCATATCGATGATGGTACGGGAGTCCACACCAGAAGAAACGGCAAAGGCAATTCGTGACGGCACGTTTGCCTTGATCAGACCGGTGATGACGTTTACAGATGGTCTCTGGGTAGCGATCACCAGATGGATACCTGCTGCACGGGCCAGCTGTGCCAGACGGCAGATGGCATCTTCCACCTCTCCCGGTGCTACCATCATAAGGTCTGCCAGCTCGTCGATGATAATAACGATCTGAGGCAGCTTCTTCGGCTTTTTATCATCCGGGATATCTGACATCTTGTTTATCTTTTCATTGTATCCCTTTATATCTCGTACATTACAGTCTGCAAACTTCTTATAACGGTCTGTCATTTCCGCAACTGCCCAGTTTAAGGCGCCGGAAGCCTTCTTAGGGTCTGTAACAACCGGGATCAGCAGGTGGGGGATACCATTGTATACACTTAACTCTACTACCTTCGGGTCTACCATGATCATCTTTACATCCTTTGGATCGGATTTAAAGATAATACTCATGATCAGAGTATTGATACATACAGATTTACCAGAACCGGTAGCACCTGCGATCAAAAGATGAGGCATCTTGGCAATATCTGTGACAACTACCTGACCCCCAATGTCCTTACCAACAGCAAAAGCAAGGCGGGACTTATGGTTTTTAAAGGAATCAGAGTCAAGAAGCTCTCTTAAGTATACAATATTATTCTCTTTATTTGGCACCTCGATACCTACCGCAGATTTGCCTGGGATCGGAGCCTCAATACGGATATCCGCTGCTGCAAGGCTTAATTTGATATCATCTGTCAGGCCTACGATCTTGCTGACCTTTACTCCCTGTTCCGGCAATAATTCATAACGGGTAACAGAAGGACCGCAGCTGATATTGGTAACCGTAACGCCAACGCCAAAGTTATGGAGTGTCTGCTGCAGTTTAATGGCTGTAGCCTTATATTCATTCTCAGAAAAAGCATTGTTATTGTGCACCGGCTTCTTTAACAGATCTGTTGGCGGGAATATGTATTCTTTTTCTACTTCCTGCTTTGCGATCTCCTTGGCAACGGACTCTGCGGACTCTCCTTCCGACTCTGTAATAGTTGCCTTTACATTAGAAGATCTGGGCGCCATAAATGAATCTGGCTTTGGTGCAGCCGCTGCTGCCTCTGCCGCTCTTGTACTCTCCAACTTCTTCTTTAACAGATCTGTCTCTGCCTCGATTACCTTTCCGGAGGCTGTCACTACCTGTTTTGGTGCTTCTGAAACATAAATTGCACCGGAAGCTGCCATAACAGGATCCGGAGACGTGCTGTCATCCAGTTTGGGATCCCATGGGGATTCTTCTGTGTCATCCTCTATATCTGCATATGTTGCCTGAGATTTTTCCTCAGTATTCATCATCTGAGCAGCGTGAGTATTTTCCTCATATGTATCATGTTCATCATATACATTTTCTGCTTCATCCTCATTTTCAATATCAGAGAGGCTGACTGTTTCTTCTGAGAGATCCTCATCCCATGGTGTCTCTTCTACCGGCACTGTATGAAGCTCCTCTGGTACCGGTTCTTCCTCCGGAACCGGCTTTCCGGAAACAGCAGATACCTTCTGTTCCCAGGCAGTAGCCCTTCCAGAAGAGAAATCAGGAGCCGGGATCTCCATTTCCTCTAAAGTTCTTCTGTCTTTTGGTACATGGATGGTCTCATACTGAGCTTCCAGTTCATCTGCTAAAGCCTGTGCCTCATCTTTTGGTTTATCATAACCGGAAGGCATCTGGATCCGTCCTCTAAACTCATCTGCAGGAGAAGGAATTTCCTCTTCTTCCTCATAGACCACTCTGTTTTTGCCTGTAGCAGACGGCTTTTCTTCTATCTGCTCCTCTTCTGCCTCATCGTCCAGGAAGTCCGTATATGCCCCTTCATCTACAACGTTTTTCTCTGGTACATGTCCTTTTGTTGCAGACTTTTCAGCTACTTCTTCATTAAAAGCTTCCTCATCATACTCTGCATCTTTCGGAACAGGGCGTCTGCCTTCTTTCATGGCAGTCAATCTGGTAGCATTTAAGTTGACACCGCGGAATCTCTGTTCCTCCCGCAAAAGCTTTCTCTCTTCCACTTTCTGGGCACGGATCTCTTTTCGTCTGTCCATGTCCTCTCTTGCATACTGGTAAGCCCGGTCACCACCGCTCTTTACAGCAGATACAAAGGACTTTCCTGTAATACATACCATACATATAATAAGAAGCACCAGAAATACAAGATAGGCGCCGGCTCTTCCTACAAAAAACATAAGGGCAGAAGCTAAAGCTCCGCCTACCAGGCCGCCGCCTGGGATCCCGGATGCCCCATCTGCATAAAACTGTGTGATCGAACCGCTTTCAGGCATCTTTCCAAAAAGCAGCTGGAATAATCCGCAAAGTGTGATCACAGCAACGATCACTGCTCCTAATTTAATAGCTGCGTGGATATTTCCCTGGTTTGATAAGTGAAAGCAGGTGCCTATGAAAATAAGCAGCGGCAGCAGATATCCTAAAATACCGAACAATCCCAACTGCACGCCCTTTAAGATCTCACCTACCATACCGCACAAGCCAAAGTTGCTTAAAAATAAAAGGATCGCAACAGCAAAAGAGCAGATAATGATCACTTCTGCCCTCATAAATCCCATATCATCTTCTTCATAAACCGGTTCCTGCCCCCGTCTGGAAGAGCTGTTCTTCCCTGCAGGCGCAGTAGACTGCTTTTTTCCTCTGCTGCTTCCTGTTGTCTCTTTTTTTGTGGTACTTCCCTTTGGTCTTCCTGGTTTTCCCGTTTTCCCCTGTTGTTTCTTTACTGAATCAGCCACAGATCATAGCCTCCTATTTTCATACCCCGCTTCAAAGAACATATGTTCTCTAAAAATAAGGACTATTAACAGTATACAAAAAATTCGTAAGAATTGCAACGCTTTTGATTTTTACAAAACTTTCGTAAAAAACCGGTAGGCATTATCAAAGGAAAGTTTATCCACTATTTTACGGCTGATCCCATGTTCCACCAGATATTCCCCGTAGGCAGCTGCGCCGTAAGGTGTTCCTATAGAGGGATCGCAGGTCACACCGCCGTCTAAGTCCATGCCCCAAGTGATCACATCTTCACCGCCCAGCTCCAGCATCCGATCAACAAGGCGAAGCAGCTGTTCCTTCTGTCCGGCGCCCATGTCATCTGGCTCTGTAAGGAATTTAGAGTAAATATTGATGCCGCAAAGTCCCCCTCTTGCCACGATCTCTTTAAACTGGTCATCCCGCAGGTTACGGCTGTGACCGCATAAAGACCTTAAATTGGAATGGGAAGCTACAAATGGCTTTGTGGAACAGTTTAAAAGATCTTCAAAACCAGCATCATTTAAATGGGAACAGTCCACGATCATCCCCACCTCTTCCATGCGGCGGACCACTGCTTTTCCAAAGTCTGTAAGGCCCATTTCTGACTGGGAACCGCTTCCCAGTTCATTGATCCCGTTCCAGGTCAGTGTCATCATCTTAAAATTAAGCTTCGCAAAATGGTCAACATTTTCCAGCTTTCCCCCTAATGCAGCCCCGCTTTCAATAGAACGGATAAAAGCCCATTTTCCTTCTTTTAATATAGTGTCCAGATCAGACATATCTTCTACCAAAGCCGCCCGGTCTGACACTTTTCCTACGGCTTCTTTCATATATTCATAATATCCATTGGTAAAATCTACTGCTTCCTGGCCTCTTAAGCGGTCCGGCAGCCATACAGCAAGAAACTGCACTGCTTTTTCCAGCTTTTCCTGACCTTTCATGGTAAACTGGGTGGTGCTGTTGTCAAAGGTTTCATTATTCTTTTTTAATGCTTCAATGGTATCGCAGTGTAAGTCAAAAATCTTCATAATATCCTCCCCTTCGCCTGCTATACTTACAGGCTATCGATTCTCTCTTTCTAGTTTACACTGCCCTGCACAAAATTAAAACCCCTGTTTTTTTGTACTCTGGTCATCGATCATTTCGTATAGTTTCTTTAGCGCTTCTCTGATACCTCCCACTTCATTAATAAGCCCCACATCCACAGCTTCCTGGCCTACTAACACCGTTCCTAAGTCCCTTGTAAGCATTTTTGTATTGTGCATCAGTGCCCTTAACTGGTCATAGGCAATGTCTGCATGAGTGGACACAAAATTTAAAATACGGTCCTGTATCATCTCAAAATACTCATAAGTCTGGGCTGTGCCAATGACCATACCGCTCATGCGCACCGGATGTACCATCATAGTACCGGAAGGAACAATAAAAGAATAGTCAGAAGCCACGGCCAGAGGAACCCCAATGGAATGGCTGCCGCCTAACACCAGGGAAACCACCGGGATGCTCATAGAGGCGATCATCTCTGCAATAGCAAGCCCCGCGTCCACATCACCGCCAGAAGTATTTAAAAGGACCAGCATTCCTTCAATATCTGCGTCATCTTCGATCCGCGCCAATGCCGGCAGAACATGATCATATTTGGTAGTTTTGGCATTTCCAGAAGCATTTTCATGGCCTTCCACCTCTCCAATGATAGAAAGCAGGTGGATCCGATGTTTTCCCTCATTTCCCTCTAAAGTCATCTGCCCCCAGTTCTTCAGGTGGTTATCTTCCTTCTCTTCAATTTCTTTTTCCTGCAGCTTTCTCTCCTGTAAAGGAGCTGCCGCTTTATTTTCCCATTTTGTTATCTTTTTATCCTTCTGATTTTTACCC